>DASQFM010000169.1:0-5883 GCA_035633135.1 Candidatus Eiseniibacteriota bacterium | reverse complement strand
CGTTCATGTTCTCGAGCACCCGGGCGGCCACGCCTTCGCCCTCGCGCACGAGACCGAGCAGCAGGTGCTCCGTGCCGATGTAGTTGTGGTTGAACCGCTGCGCCTCGTCCTGCGCCAGCGTCAGGACCTTGCGCGCGCGATCAGTGAACTTGTCGAACCGCTCCATGGCGTCGAACGCCCGTTCCCCCTTCTGCGCCTTCCTGGCGCCTCAAGTCATGCTAGCACGCGCCCCTCGTGTGGAGACCTTCCCCACTCGGGCGCCCAGCGAGGGTCCGCGGTCGCAGCTGAGGTCCCGAATCACGCCCACCGGGGAGCGGACGAATCAGGGTCGTCCCGTGCCGGTTCAGGGGCCGGGCGAGCCGCCGGGCGAGCCCACCTGTCGGGAGCCTGACGCCAGGCGACCCGGTAGGTTTTCGGGTCGCCCGGCGATCCGGCGGGACCGGGCCCCCGCGCCTAATCGGCCGCGGTCGGTTCGGGGGTGGCGAGCTCTTTGGCCGGCGCCGCGGCGGCCGCTGATTCGCCGCTCGCCTCAGGCTCCGATGCCTTTGCCGATCGTCGGGACTTCTTGCCTGAATCCGGGCTCGCGGCCGTGGCCTCGGTGGGTGCTTCGACGGCGGCCGGCTCGGAGTCAGCCGTCGTCGCGGCCGATTCTGTTGCTTCCGGCTCGGCCTCGACCGCGGCAACAGGAGCCTCGGCAGCGGGCCGGGGTTCAGCCTTCGCCTCTGCCTCTGCGGCCGGTGTCTCGATCTCGCCAGCCGATGCTTCGGATGCCGTAGCGGCGCTGGCGTCGGCGGCCGGAGCCTCAGGCTCGGACGCTGCCGCGGCCTCGGGCGCCTCAACCGCAGCTTCCGGCGCCTCCGTCGAGAGCGAGGCTTCGGCATCGGGGGTTTCGGCCTCGGCGGTTTCGGCCTCGACGGTTTGCGCCTCAGGGCTTTCGACCGCTGCGGTAGCGGGCTCCTGGGCGACGGCTTCGGCCTCGGCGGTTTGCGCCTCAGGGCTTTGGACCGCTGCGGTCTCGGCCTCCGGGGCTTCGACGGCGGATGCCTCGGCCGTCTCTGGCTCGGCCTCCGGGGCCTCCGCGGCTTCTGCCTTCGCGAGCTGCTCGCGAACGCCGGCGAACGCCGCCGCGAGCGTGGTGTCGATCCCGCCTTCCGGCTCCTGGACCGCGTCAGAGGAGCTGTAGGACCGCTCGCGCTCGCCCGATCGCGGCCGGCGCTCGCGCTCGGTCCTCGGGCCTCGCGCGGGCTGCGAGAGTCCCGGCGTCGCGGCTGCCGCGCCGGCGGGGGCGGGCTCGGGTGCCGGTCGGGCCGGTGCTGCCTCTTCAGCCTGCTTGAGGCTCAGGCCCAGGCGATGTCGCTCCGAATCCAGGCTGATGATCCGCAGCTTCAGCGGCTGCCCCTCGTGGACCACGTCGCCCGGATGGGCTACCCGCTGGTTGCTGAGCTCGCTGATATGGATCAGGCCCTCCAGGCCGTCGCGGACGCGGACGAACGCGCCGAAGTTGACGAGCTTCGTGACCGTACCGTCGATGATGTCGCCGACGTTGAAGTCGGCCACCGTGGAGTGCCACGGGTCCGGCTGCAGGCGGCGGACCGAGAGGCTGATGCGGCCGCGCTCGTGGTTGATGTCGATGACCTCGGCCTCGACCTCTTCGCCCACGTGGTAGCCCGACTCCGGATTGTTGACCTTGTTCCACGACAGCTCGCTCTTGTGGACGAGACCGTCGATGCCGCCCAGGTCGATGAACACGCCGAAGGGCGCGATCGAGCGGACGTTGCCGGTGACCTTCTGGCCGACCTGCAGGCTGCTGAACAGCTCGTCCCGCTTCTCGCGCCGCTCCTCGTAGAGGGCGACCTTCTCGGAGAGGATGAGCCGGTTCGCCTTGCGGTTGACCTCGAGGATCTTCAGCCGCAGCTTGCGGCCGACGAAGGGCTGCAGCTTCTCCGCGATCTCCTGGGCGGCGTCGCGTGGCTGGTCGTTCTGGGGCCGGCGCGGAAAGTCGACGATCTGGCTGATCGGGACGAACCCGCGGATGCCGCAGTCGACGATCAGGCCGCCCTTGTTGTGGTCGATGACCGGCGCTTCGATGATGACGCCCGCCTCGAACTGCTCCTGCATCGAGCGCCACTTGCGCTCGAGGCCGGCCCGACGCAGGGACAGGACCACATGCCCTTCGGGCGATTCGGGCTGGAGGACGTAAACCAGGACCGTGTCGCCGACGGCGAGCGGCGGCCCGGCCTCGGCATTCCGACCGAACAGCTCGCGGTTGCTGACAACGCCCTCGCTCTTCGCACCGATGTCGACGAGGATCTCGTCCTTGTCGATCCGGACGACCGTCCCTTCGACGACGTCGCCGTGCTTGAAGCTCTTGATCTCCGTGTCCTGCTCGGCGAGGAGCTCCTCCATCGTCGTCGGCTCGGGGCCGGTTGGGCGAGCCCGGGCCGGCGCAGACGTTGGCGCGGCCTCGGCAGGCGCCGCCGGGGCGGCCTCGGCTGCGGGGGCGCCATCGGCAGCAGCAGTCTCGGCCGAAGGGGCGGTAACGGCGGCGGCGGGCTCGGGTTCCGTCGCAGGCGCAGCTGAAAGCTGATCTTCGGTCGCCGTCGCCTGCCCTGCAGGTGAATCCGAGGACTGGGCCCCAACCGTAGCGGGCTCCGCGGCCGGCGCTTCGGCGGTGTCGGCCGGCGCTTCGGCGGTGTCGGCCTTTGCAGCCGGCGCCTGGATGGCGGTCTCGGCGACCACAGGATCGAGTTCGGTCGTTGACGCGATCCCAGCGGCGCCATCCGTGTCCCGGCCGTCGGTCTGGGCGAGGGATTCGGTGGTTGCTGCCTGCTCGGGCTCGTCTACCTCGGCGGGCTCGTCAGCGACCGCCACGGTCGCGACGCGGTCCTCGGATGTCGGGGCCTCGGCATTTGCCTTGGCCGGCGGCATCGTCCCGCCCTGCTGGTCTTCGGTCAATTCATTCGTCTCCTGCCGTGATGTCCCAGCGGCAACAGAAACGGCCGGAGCGCATCGCTCAGGCCGTCGGTCTGCGATCGGGTGGTCCGTGGATGGTAGGCCGCGGTCCGCTCCTTCGAAGGCGAATCGGGATGAACGACGCTCTTCAGCTGTCCCTGCCCCGTAGGGCCACGGGAGTCTAGCACGCGAGGTACATGGCTACAATCGGCCCCGCCGTGCCCGAGCTGCCCGACCTTGTCGTTGTTTCGGAGGCGCTCCACGCAGGGCTTGCCGGGCGGCCGATCGTGCGTGCACGGTCGCTGGCGCCGCTCGCGGTGCGGGGTACGCCGGGCGAGCTGGCGGCCCTGGAGGGCCAGTGCCTCGAGCGGATCGGGCGGCGAGGCAAGTTCATCCTGATCGACCTCGAGCGCGACCGGATCGCCGTGAATGCCATGCTGACCGGCCGATTCCAGCTCGCCCAACCGGCCGCGCCGCTGCCACCGAGGACGGCCCTCGTCCTGACATTCGGCGAGCGCGCGGGTGCGCCGGCGGACGCCGCACCGTGGACGAAGGGCGCCGACTGGCTACCGGCAGACGGGGTGCAGGCGGAGCTCCGGTATAGGGACCCGACCCAGATGGGCAAGGTCTACCTCCTGCCGAAGGCCATCGACCGCGCGGTGCCCGGGCTCGACGAGCAGCAGGGACCCGACGCCGACGATCCCGAGCTGACGATTGATGTCTGGCGGGCGCGGATCAGGCGCCACCCGGGCGAGCTCAAGGCGTTGCTCCGCAACCAGGCCTTCGTTGCCGGCATCGGCAATGCCTACAGCGACGAGATCCTGCACGCCGCGAAGCTGAGTCCGTTTCGCAAGCGGGCCTCCCTCGCGCCCGACGAGATCGACACGCTCTACACGGCAATGCGGACCACGCTCGCCGACGCGGTCGTCACACTGCGCGAGCGCGTCCCGCCCACATTCGAGAAGCAGGTCCGCGACTTCCTCGCCGTCCATCGCCGCGGCGGGCAGCCCTGCCCGCGATGTGGCAAGACGATCAGCGAGGTCAGCAGTCGAAGCGAAGCCACATCCTGGTGCCGCAACTGCCAGGCGTGAGCGCCCACCCGGTGCATGACGCTACGGGATCAGGAGCACCGGTGTGAGCCGCGCACGCACGTTGGCGTGCGCTCGCCTCCCATCCTCGGCTCCGTCTTCGGCTCGCCTCGTCTGACCGAGCGCTGAACTACCTACGGGATCAGCAGGACCTGGCCGATCTTGAGGCTTGCCGGGTCGGTGATGCTGTTGAGATCGACGATCGCCTGGACCGTCGTCCCGTGCTCCGTCGCGATTGCACTGAGGGTGTCGCCGGACTGGACGGTGTACGTGGCATGCGACGGCGCGGGCGTTGCGGCCGGTGTCGGCGTTGGGCTCGGCGCCGGGGATGCGGACGGGCTCGCCGCGGCGGTGGGCGCGAGGCTCGGCGTCGGCGCGATCGAGACGGTCGGGGCAACGCTCGAGTGCGGAGTCGGCGACGCCAGGGCTGTAACCGGCCCCCCGCCCCGCAGGCTCGACAGGCCGAGGGTGGCCAAAGCCACGACCAGGAGCATCGCCGGAATGGCCGGCCAGCGACGGCGGTCGGCGAGCATGCCGGCGAGGGTCGTCCGGACGCCGCCAACCTCTTCGACGACGGGGGTCGTTCGGGCCAGCGCCCAGCGGCTCACTCGATCCGGCATCGCCGCGGATCCGACCCTGAATTCCCGGGCGGCACCGGCTGCCAGATACGTGGCGCATCGGAGGTGGCCTTCGGTGAGACACAGGCGCGCCTGCTTCTGGGGCGACAGCGGCGCGGGCGGATTGACTGCGCCGCAGCGGTGCTCGCGGGAGGGAATCGCAAGGCGCCAGCTGCCCGAGGCCGCCACCAGGAACGGACAGATCTCCTCCGGATCGGCTCGAACCGGCGCCGCGGCGGCGGATGCCCGCCGGCCGGGGAGTCGCCGGGGCCGCTCTTCGACGCGCAGGCGCCCAGACCGCGGCGAGTCCGCGAGCTCGTTCTCCTCGTCCAGGGGCGAATCGGTCGAGCGCGCGCGGTTGAAGAACGAGAAGCCGGCCGCGACTCGCTCGTGCGCAGTGGGCTCGCCGTCGGCAGTGGCGTCGCCGCCCGATGGATCGATGTCATCGGCATGCGAACGGATCGCGTCAGCCAGATCCGCGCGTTGATCGGCATCCGCGCGTTGATCGGCGGCCTGCCAGTCCGGGGCGGCGGGTCGAGGGTCGACGCCCGTCCAGCCGCTGGTCTCAGGGCCCCGCCAGTCCTCGGCTCCGGGGCGGGCCGGATCGCCCGGATCCAGGGATTCGTCAGCGGCGGGCCGTTCCGGCACAGCGGGTCGAGGGTCGACGCCCGTCCAGCCGCTTGCCTCAGGCCCGCGCCAGGCCTCGGTTCCGCGACTCGCGCTCGGGGCCGGGGATTCGGTGCCTGAGGGATCGGCCTCCGGGGCATCCGATTCGTCTCGGCTTTCTGCTGGCCGCTCGGAATCGCCAGGCGCGGGTTGGGTGGGATCCATGGCGGAAGGATAGCCGCGAGGTGCGCGCCCGGTCCGTCATCGGTCCGTGACGACCTGTTTTCCGGCCCCGGACGCACAAAATCCTGGCGACGACCTATTTTCCCGAAAGGCTGCCCTCTCAGTATCTTCGGCGCTGGAGAGCTTAACGACCGTGTTCGGGATGGGAACGGGTGTGGCCTCTCCGCCAGAGTCACCAGGATTTCCTGCGTCATGTGGTTCGGCTGCACCGTCGCGCACGACCGAGTCGCTGCGCGGGGCGCCGGCTGAAGAAGCTTCGATTTCGCCGAGTGGCACGCCCTGAGGCGCGCGGTAGATCACGATCCGCTCGCTGACCCCTGGTCAGTTGCGGAAGAGGTCAAGCCCTCGACCATTAGTACGGCTCAGCTTCACACCTC
>DASQFM010000168.1:0-14224 GCA_035633135.1 Candidatus Eiseniibacteriota bacterium | reverse complement strand
GGCCAAAGGCCAAGACGACACCAGCGCCAAATCCCGCGTAGACCGGGCTGCGCCGCTCAAACCAGCAACGGCATCTTCGGCCGGCCTTCCTCGCGAAGCGCCGGCCGAACGCTGTCCAGGAGGTCCGCATGACCGTGCAGGCGACCGGGATCGATCCGGCCATGGAGGCGTACCTCGTCGAGACGCAGCAGGAGCGGCATGCCTCGTACCTCGAGCTGCTCCGGATCCCGTCGATCTCGGGCCTGCCGGAACACGCTCCGGATTGCCAGCGGACCGCCGAGTGGATCGGCGCCGAGCTCGAGCGGATCGGCTTCGAGCACGTCGAGGTCTCGCCGACCGCCGGCCGGCCGGTGGTCTACGCCGACTGGCTCCACGCGCCCGGCGCGCCGACGATCCTCGTCTACTGCCACTACGACGTCCAGCCGGTCGACCCGATCGAGCACTGGCAGACGGCGCCCTTCGACCCCTTCATCCGCGACGGTCGGGTGGTCGGTCGCGGCTCGGCCGACGACAAGGGCCAGCTGCACATGCACCTACGGGCCGCCGAAGCGTTCTTCGTGAACCGCGGCGGGCTGCCCGTGAACCTCCGGATCGCGTTCGAGGGCGAGGAGGAGTCGAGCTCGCCGAGCCTGCACGCCTGGCTCGAGGCCAATCGGGATCGCCTCGCCGCGGACGCGGTGGTGATCAGCGACACGGGCTTCTTCGAGGGCAACGTCCCCGCAATCACCCTGTCGCTGCGCGGCATGGTCTATGTCCAGGTCGACGTGCAGGGCTCCCCCGAGGACCTCCACTCCGGCGGATATGGCGGCGTCGTGGAGAACCCGGCCAACGCCCTGGCCCGGATCGTGGCCGAGCTCAAGGACCGCGACGGCGTCGTGAAGATCCCGGGGTTCTACCACGATGTCGTGGACCTGACTCCAGAAGAGCGCGCCGCCGAGGCGAGGCTGCCGTTCGACGAAGAAGCGCTCCGCGAGCGGCTCGGTGTTCCTGCCCTCGTCGGTGAACGGGGCTATTCGCCGCTCGAGCGCCGCGGCGCCCGACCGACGCTCGACGTCAACGGGATCTGGGGCGGGTTCCAGGGCGAGGGCCCGAAGACGATCATCCCGGCCGAGGCCCACGCCAAGATCAGCTGCCGGCTCGTCGCCAACCAGGACCCGGACCGAATCTTCGAGCAGCTACGCGAGTTCGTCATCAACGTCGCACCGCCCGGGGTGACGGTCACCGTGCGACGCCTCGGCAGCGGCCGGCCGACCCTCACGAGCGTCGACGACCCGGTCGCTGCCGCTGCTGCCCGCGCCATGGAGGCGACGTTCGGCGCCGCCCCGATCTACATCCGCGGCGGCGGATCGATCCCCGTGGCGGACATGTTCGAAACGGTCCTCGGGCTGCCGGTGGTGATGCTCGGCTTCGCCAACCCGGACTGCAACGCCCACGCGCCCAACGAGTCGATGGTCCTCGCCAACTACGAGACCGGCATCAGGACCATCTGTTACCTGTGGCAGGAACTCTCGGCCCCCGGACGCGCGGCGGTCCGATGCTAGGATGCTGGCCAGTCCGGGACCCGCGCTGAGAGGATCATCGCTTTGACGACCACCGAGGCCACCCCCCTCGCCGACAGGGATCGGCGCTGGCAGCTTGAAACCGACACTGGCTCGCTGGCGCCCAGGTCCGCCACGGACATGCTCGGCGTGCTCAGCGATCTGGTCGCCCGCGGTGACCTCGGCGAGTACGAGCCCATCCCCGTCGGGTTCGTCCCGTTCGATCGGACCATCGGTGGGGGTCTCCGGGGCGGCGATCTGATGCTCATCGGCGGGGCCCAGGGAACCGGCAAAACGACCTTGGCATTGCAGATGGCGCGGAACGTCGCGGCGTCCGGGATCGCCAACGTGCTGTACGTCTGCTTCGAGCACGACGAAGTCGATCTGCTCAACCGGCTCATCGCCATGGAATCCGTCCTGCCGCGGCTGCCCCAGAAGGCCGGCGCGGTGAAGATCCAGGACGTCCGGAAGGAGGTCGTGGCATCGAGCCGCCAGGACGGCAACCGGCAGGCCCTGGCCGACAACGCCAAGCTGCGGCCCTCGCTCGAGCGGATCGCCCAGTACGGCGAGCACCTGTTCCTGATGCGGGGCTCGGCAACGACCAGCACCGTCGAGAACCTGCGGGCACTCATCGAACAGCACCAGCGCCTCGCGGAGGGGCAGCGCCTGGTCGTCGTCGTCGACTACCTCCAGAAGGTGCCCCAGATCCCGGAGCGCGAGACGGAGTCCGAGAAGGTCACCGCGGTGGTCCACGGCCTCAAGGACATCGCCCTGTCGCAACATGTCGCGGTGATCGCGATCGTGGCCGCCGACAAGGAGGGCCTGAAGGCAGCGCGGCTGCGGAACTACCACCTGCGCGGCTCGTCGGCGATCAACTACGAGGCCGACATCATCCTGATCCTCAACGAGAAGTACCAGATCGTCGCCAAGGTCAACATCGAATTCAACCCCTACCAGGCCCAGCGCTTCCGCGACTGGATCATCGCGACCCTGGAGAAGAACCGGTCCGGCCAGGACAACGTCGACCTCGAGTACGAGAAGCATTTCGAGTTCTCCTGCTTCGATCCGGGCGGTCGAACCGTGCTGGAAAAGCTGATCGAAGAGCGCCTCTATAACGATTAGTCAGCTCGGTGATCCGGCTCATCCGGGCGTTGGCGTCTCCGGGCGGTGGCTCACGCACCTTCAAGTGCGCTCGCCACGCGTCCTCGCCGCCGCCTTCGGCTGAGTTCGGCTGACCGCGCTGACGGCTCGGAGGAATAGGAGGAGGGATCCGTGGCCGTTCGCATCGAATCCGGGCGCACGAGGTTCGTCCTCGACGAAAGCGCGCTGCCGCGGGCCTGGTACAACATCGCGGCGGACCTGCCGACGCCGGCGCCCCCGGTCCTTCATCCGGGAACCGGGCAGCCCATCGGTCCGGCCGACCTCGCGCCGCTGTTCCCGATGGAGCTGATCAAGCAGGTCGTCAGCACCGAGCGCGAGATCGAGATCCCTGAGCCGGTCCGCGACGCCTACACGCTCTACCGGCCGAGCCCCCTGCACCGGGCGAAGCGGCTCGAGGCCGCCCTCGATACGCCGGCCCACATCTACTACAAGTACGAGGGCGGCAGCCCGAGCGGCAGCCACAAGCCGAACACGGCCCTGGCGCAGGCGTACTACAACAAGGCCGAGGGCGTGACCCGGCTTTCGACCGAGACGGGTGCCGGCCAGTGGGGCAGCGCGCTCGCGTTCGCCGGGGCCGCGTTCGGGCTCGACGTCAAGGTCTACATGGTCCGGGCGAGCTACGACCAGAAGCCGTACCGCCGGATCCTGATGGAGACCTACGGCGCGGAGGTCGTCCCGAGCCCGAGCCCGGATACCGGGTACGGCCGCAAGGTCCTCGAGGCGACGCCCGACACCACCGGCTCGCTCGGCATCGCGATCAGCGAGGCGATCGAGGACACCGTCACCCACCCGGGGACCAAGTACTCGCTCGGCTCGGTGTTCGACTTCGTGCTGCTGCACCAGACCGTCATCGGCCAGGAGAGCATCGAGCAGATGGGCATGGCCGGCGAGGAGCCGGACGTGATCATCGGTTGCGCCGGCGGCGGCTCGAACTTCGCCGGGTTGACGTTCCCGTGGCTCGGCCGGACGTTCCGCGGCGGGCGGAAGTACCGCGTCATCGCCGCCGAGCCCGAGGCCGCTCCGAGCCTGACGCGTGGCGTGTACACCTACGACTTCGGCGACACCGCCCAGATGACTCCGCTGATCAAGATGTTCACCCTCGGCCACGACTTCATCCCGGAGCCGATCCACGCCGGCGGCCTGCGGTACCACGGCATGTCGCCCCTGGTCAGCCTGCTCAAGGAGGAGGGCCATATCGAGGCCCAGGCCGTCCACCAGCGAGCCAGCTTCGCGGCCGGCGTGCAGTTCGCCCGGACGGAGGGGATCCTGCCCGCCCCCGAGCCGACTCACGCGCTCAAGGTCGCCGTCGACGAGGCGCTCGCGGCGCGAGAGGTCGGCGAGCCGCGGGTGATCCTGTTCAACCTGTGCGGCCACGGCCACTTCGACCTCGCCGCCTACGAGCGATACCTCAACGACACGCTGGAGGACTACGAGTACCCGGCCGAGCGGGTCACGGAGGCGCTCGCGGCACTGCCGCGGATGTGATCGGCCCTGCCGCGGATGTGACCGGCGAGAGGGCGTCCGGGCGCGCGCCGCGATCTTGTCCAGTTCTCGGCACTCGATGCAGGTTCGTGACCACGTCCTGCATCCAATGCACCTAACCGACGGGTCCGCCGACTAGCTCGGTCCAATCCGGCATCCAATGCAGGATCGCGGCACGTCTTCCACGTGTCGCGTCCAAAACTGTCGTCCGTGTCGGTTCTTGACGAATTTCGAGCGCTCCGCATCTCGGCGTGTCACATAGGTGCATCTGATGCAGGCGACCTCTTGGGAGAAGGCGGCTCAAGGGCTCGCGCGGTCCATAAGGCCGATCCGGTCCCGGCTCCGCGACCCGCTATCGTTGGCGGCGTGGACCGCTGGCTCGCCGTCGCGGGGCTCCTGATGCTGTCGGCATGCGCCGGCGGTCCGGCGCCGTCGGTTCCGCTCGCCGAGCGGCAGATCGCGCTCCTCGAGATGCCCGGCGACCCGGACTGGCTGGTCGCCGGGTTCGGCTCGATGTGGGTGAAGCGCGACGACGGCAACGTCGTCCGGATCGACCCAACGAGCCACGAGCTCCTCGCCACCGTCGACGCGGACATCACGAACCCTGGTCTCTGCCAGGGCATCGGCAGCGACGAGACCTCGATCTGGGCCTGCTCGGGCCCGGACATCGTCCGCATCGACCCCGCCACGAACGAGGTCGTCGACGTCGTCCAGGCCCACAAGATCTACGTCCAGGGCCGGCTCGTCAGCGCCGCCGGCCGCGTCTGGATCCTCAACGGCGAGAACGGCGACCGGCTCGTCGGAGTCGACGGGGCGACCCTGGAGGCGGGTGACCCGATCGCCCTGGATGCCGCCTGCTACGACCTCGCCGTGGGCGCTGGAGCAGTGTGGGCCGCCTGTCCGTCGTCGAACCTCGTCCTCCGCATCGACCCGGTCTCCGCGACCGTGACCGCCCGGATCGAGGTCGAGAGTCCCTACATGGTCACCGTCGGCGCCGACGCGGCCTGGGCCGCAACGCCCACGGGGATCGCCCGGATCGACCTGGACGACCATGGGGTGCGGTCGGTCGCCATGGAATCGGCACCCGGCGGCGAGGCGGGCATCTGGGCCGATGCCAGCTCGGTCTGGGTTCGAACCGCGGACGTGTTTCTCATCCGGGTCGACGTGGCCACGCTGCAGATCATCGAGATCATCACGGATCCGGAGCGCGGCGCCGGCGACGTCGTCGGTCTGGACGGCTCGCTCTGGGCCTCAGACTTCATCAACGGTCGGGTGGTCCACCTCCGAGTCCAGGCGCCGTAGGCGAATCGCGCGGCTGCGCTCCGGCGCTATCGTGGCGCCATGGATGCGTCGTTTCCGGCTCGGCCCCTGCGCCGCCGGCGGCGCGCCCTGATCCGGCTCGGCCCTGCGCCGCCGGCGGCGTTGCCATGGGTCCAGGGAGAGGGCGACCTTGGCGCCTCTGGCCGCTACTCGCCTGGATTCGGTGAATTCTCGACATCGAATGCAGCTTGGTGACCATGCCCTGCATCCAATGCACCTAAGCGACGGGCCCGCCCATTATTTCGGCTAATTCCGGCATCCAGCGCAGGATCGCGGCATAGCTGCCAGCAGACGCGTCTGAACCCGTCATTCGATGTCGGTTCTGGATGAATCTCGCGCCTTCTCGCCCGCGACAGGTCACATGGGTGCATCTGATGCAGGCGACCCGTTGGAGAAGGCCGCTTTCTCATCTCGGGCGATCGCGAATCGCCCCCAGAAGGCCGCCGGCGCCGCGACCCCGCTATCGTTCATCGCATGGACCGCGGCGGCGAGTTCCCGGGTGTCATCGAGGTCGTCGTCGAGATTCCGCGCGGTAGCCGGAACAAGTACGAGTTCGACGAGGGGGCCGGCGTTTTTCGCCTTGACCGCGTCCTCTCCTCCGCTGTCTTCTACAACTTCGACTATGGGTTCATCGAGGGGACGCGCGCCGATGACGGCGATCACACGGACGCGCTGCTGGTGATCGACGAGCCGACCTTCACCGGCTGTCACGTGTGGGCCCGGCCGGTCGGGGTCCTCGTGATGCGCGACGAGAAGGGCGGGGACTTCAAGATCCTGTGCGTTGCCGAAGGTGACCCGAACCAGGCCCATGTCAAGCGGCTGGACCAGATCCGTCCGCATCGGCTCGTCGAGATCGAGCACTTTTTTCAGACCTACAAGCTGCTCGAGGACAAGACGGTCGATGTCGTCGGTTGGGAGGATCGCGACCGAGCCCACGAGATCCTGAAGGCGGACCGGGGCGCGTGGGAGCGTGAGCGGAAGGCGGAGCGATGAGCGGCAGGCCGGGCGACCGACCGCGGTACGCCGCCCCACCCGATGACCCGGCGCGGCCGCGGCTGTTCTTCGCCGTCCCGATTCCGGCGCCGGCCCGAGCCCTGATCGGCGATCTCGCCGCGCAGGTCCAGGCGACGGTTGGCGATGGCCATACCCGGATCCGCTGGGTCCGGATGGAAGGCCTCCACCTGACGCTTCGGTTTCTCGGCCAGACGCCGCTCGACCGCGTTCCGGCGCTCGAAGCCATCGCCGACGAAGTCGCGGCGCGGATCGCCCCGTTCGCCATCACCGTCTCGGGCGCGGGGGCATTTCCCGAGCCGCGCCGGCCGCGAATCCTCTGGCTCGGCATCCCCGCTGGGGCCGACCGGCTCGCCTCGCTGGCGGAGGACCTCGGCCACCGGATCGAAGCGGCGGGCTGGCCGATTGAATCGCGGCCGTTTGCGGCGCACCTCACGATCGCCCGGACCGATGGCCTCCGAGCCGGGCCGGCGGCGGCGGCCGCTCTCCAGGAGGCCGCGGGCAGGCTCGATGCGTCGTTCGGCGTCGACCGCGTGGTGCTGTATCGGAGCGTCCTCGGCAATGGGCCGGCGAGCTATGAGGCGATCCACGAGTCCGTCCTGGCGGGCGCCGTGGTCGCCGCCGCGGCGGGACGATGACCACCGAGGGCCTCCCGAACCGCATCGCGTTCCTGGGCTTCGGCCTCATCGGCGGCTCGATCGCGAAGGCCCTCCGCGCCGCCTCCACGGCCGAGGGTCGCGCGCTGCAGCTCGTGGCGTGGACGCCGGGCGGCTCGGGCCCGGAGGCCGGGCTTGCCGCGGGAATCCTTGACGAGGCGGCCGCCGATCCGAGGGCCGCCCTCGGCGGCGCCGGCCTGGTGGTCCTGGCGGCGCCGCCGCTGGACGTCCTCGACCTGCTCGACGACCTGGCCGGCCCGTTGCGGGACGCCCTCGCGGCGGACGTGACGATCACCGATGTTGCGAGCACGAAAGCAGCCATCTCCGATCGAGCCACCCGGCGTGGGCTGCCGTTCGTGGGTGGCCACCCGATGGCGGGCCGGGACGAGAGCGGCGTGGGTGCGGCCAGTGCGGGCCTGTTCCAGGATCGGCCATGGGTCATCGTGCCGCCGCCGGGTGGTGCGTCGGCGGAGCCACACGTCGCGCGGGTCGAGTCCCTCGCGCGAGCCGTCGGGGCACGGCCGGTCCGCCTCGGTCCTGCCGAGCACGACAGCCTCGTCGCCGCGATCAGCCACCTGCCTCTCGTCGCTGCCGCCGCGCTCGTCGAGGCGGTCACCGGATCGGCAGGACCTGCCGCGGCTGCGGATGCCGGATGGGCCGAGGACTGGCCTGCGGCGCGCCGGCTTGCCGCATCAGGCTGGCGGGATGCGACTCGCCTTGCCCGTGGCGATCCGGCGATGGGTGCCGGGATCCTGGCCACCAACGCCGGCCCGGTCGTGGCGCGATTGCGTGCCTACCGCCACGTCCTCGATACCTGGATCGCCGAGCTCGAACGTCCGTCCGGGCCAGACCCGGACGAGCTCGAGGAGCGTCTCCTCGCCGTGCGCGAACGGCTCGACCCGCCGCCCGATTGAGCGGGCCTCCACGCGCCAAGCCGGCCGCGGCCGAAGCGGGCGAGCTGGTGCTCGTCATCCCGCGATCGGCCGTGAGGACGGATCCGGGCTGGCACGGGGTCCGAACCGAGAATCCGGAGGCGTTTGAGGCCGTCGTGGCCGAGGAAGGCCGCTTTGAAACGCGGTCCGCGATGGAGGTGGATCGCTCGTACAAGCAGGTGATCCCGTACCTGGTCCTGCGGGACGGGCCGCGCTGGTTCCTGATGCGGCGCACGCGGGCCGGTGGCGACGCCCGCCTCCACGATCGCTGGTCGATCGGGGTCGGCGGCCATCTCAATCCCGGCGACGGCGACCTGGCCGGCGGGCTGCGGCGCGAATGGGCCGAGGAGGTCGCGGCCGACTTCACACCCGAGTTCCGGCTCGTCGGCCTGCTCAACGACGATTCGACCGAGGTGGGCAGCGTCCATCTCGGGGCGGTCTATGTGGCTGACGCCGCCGGCCGGCAGGTCGAGATCCGGGAGACCGACAAGCTGACGGGCCGCTTCGCGACCAGCGCCGAGGTGACCGCCGTGCGCGACGACCTCGAAACCTGGAGTCGCCTTGTTTTCGATTTCCTCGAAGACGTGACGGACCATCGGTGACGCTTGCGTTCGTGGAGCTGAGCGTCCCCTCACCGCAGATGACGACCCGGGTTCCTCGCCCGCGACAGCGGGGCAGGCCTTGCATCAGACGGACGCCCGGGGTGAATTAGCACAGCAACTTGCTCCTCCGGCCACCAGGCTGCGGGCCGCGCGACCCGATTCATCCCGGCCCACGTTCACGCCGCGACGAGTTGGAGCCGGATACGCGCCGCTCAGCGGCTCACCGAGCCGAGCACCCGATCCAACGTACCCCGGGTGTCAGTCTGGGACACACCGCATCGCGAGCGGCCTTTCGCGCCATGACTCGAGCTGGGAGTCCGCGGCCGGAGGCTGCTCCTGGGCGGAGTGCGAATGCTCAGCGGAGCACCCGGCGCGACGGCTCAGTGGAGCGCCCGCCTGCGCGTCGCCGGCGTGGTGCCATACTCACCGCGGAGGTCCACCCGCGTGCCCGCAACCGCCGCCCGTCGCCGGAAATCCAGGGTCGCCGCGCTCTTCGTGATCGCCGGCTGGATCGTGCTCGCGGGCAGCGCCCGGGCGGCCGGCGGCGAGGTCATCGTCCTGGAGACCACCGGCATCGTCGACGAGGGCATGGCCCGCTACCTCGACGACGGCATTGCCCGCGCCGAACAGGACGGGGCCGCCGCGGTCGTGATCAAGCTCAACACGCCCGGCGGCAGCCTGTTCGCGACCAACGACATCGTGGGCACGCTCCTCGAGGCCAAGGTGCCGATCATCGTCTGGGTCGCGCCCGCGGGTGGTTTCGCCGCGAGCGCCGGCACGTTCATCACCCTCGCCGCCAACATCGCGCTCATGGCGCCTGGAACCAGCATCGGGGCGGCCTCGCCCGTCACTGGCGAGGGCGGCGACATCGAGGGCACCGCGGGCGACAAGGTCCGCAACGACGCGATCGCCAAGATCACCGCGATCGCCGAGGCTCGCCATCGCAACGTCGAGTGGGCGGTCGCCGCGGTGCGCGACGCCAGGTCTTCGTCGGCCAGCGAGGCGGTCAGCTTGGGTGCCGTGGACGGCATCGCCGCCTCGCTCGATGAGGTGCTCGCGTTCGCCAACGGTCGCGAAGTCGAGGTGGCCGGCCAGACCATGACGCTCGACCTGGCCGGGGCCACGACCCGCGAAGTGCCGATGAACGGCTTCCAGTGGTTCATCCGCCTGCTGTCCGATCCGACGATCGCGTTCCTCCTGCTCAGCCTCGGGTCGGCGGGCCTCCTCGCTGAGCTGTGGAGCCCGAACTTCGTGACCGGGATCCTCGGCGGCCTCGCCCTGATCCTGGCGTTCATCGGGCTCGGAGCTCTGCCGCTGAATGTCGGCGGGCTGCTGCTGATCCTGTTCGGGATCGTGCTCTTCGGGCTCGAACTGACCGTAACGAGTCACGGCCTGCTCGGCGTCGGCGGGCTGGCCTGCTTCGCGCTGGGCGCGTCGGCCCTGTTCACCGTGCCCGGCGACCCGTTCGAGCCGGTCGTGCGGGTCGCGCCGCCGGTCATCGCCACTGCGGTGACGACCGCCGCGATCCTGCTCGCGCTGGTCGTCTGGGCGGCGGTCCGGACCCGCGGGATGGCGTCGCCATTCGGCGTCGTCGGCAGCGGCCGCGGCGTGCCGGCCGGCACGACGGGCATCGTTCGCGCTCCGCTCGAGCCGGTCGGCTCGATCTACGTTGCCGGCGAGGAGTGGACTGCCCGCTCTGCGAGTGGCGCCCGACTGGAACGGGGGGCGCCGGTCCGCGTCATATCGACTGAAGGATTGACGCTCACGGTCGAGCCGGAAGCGTCATCATCGATAGGCTCATGAGCCGGGCTCCGGTCAGGTCTCTCCAGGTTCGGAGGTAGGGCGTGGAATTCCCCGTCGGTCTTTCGCTCATCGCGTTCGTCGTCGTCGTCCTGCTGGTGATCGTGTACCTCTCGGTTCGGATCGTGCAGCAGTACGAAAAGATGGTTGTCTTCCGGCTCGGCCGGACCAATGAGCAGATGGTCCGCGACCCGGGCCTGCGCTTCCTCGTGCCGATCATCGACCGGCCGGTGAAGGTGGACATCCGGGAGCAGTTCATCGAGGTCCCCAGCCAGACCACGATCACCCGGGACAACGCCCCGATCAACGTCGACTTCCTGATCTACTGGCGGATCGCCGATCCGCTCAAGAGCGTCGTCAACGTCGCCAACTTCCCCGGCGCGCTGCAGGGCGTCGCCACCACGACCCTCCGCGCCGTGATCGGCGACATCCTGCTGGACGAGGTGCTGTCCAAGCGCGAGCAGATCAACGAGCTGCTCCGGGTCAAGCTCGATGAGCAGACGGAGCGCTGGGGCGGCAAGGTCACGACAGTCGAGATCCGCGAGATCATCCCGCCGCGCGACGTCCAGGACGCGATGAACCGGCAGCTCTCCGCCGAGCGGACCCGGCGCGCCGTCATCACCGAGTCCGAGGGCTCGCGGCAGGCCGCGATCAACGTCGCCGAGGGCCAGAAGCAGGCCGAGATCCTCAAGGCCGAGGGCGACCGCCAGGCGGCGATCCTGCGGGCCGAGGGCTTCAGCGAGGCGCTCACCCGGATCTACGGCGCCGCCTCGGGCATCGACGCCAAGACGATGGCGCTGCAGTATCTCGAGGCCCTCAAGGCCCTGGGTGCGAGCCCCGCCACCAAGTTCGTCATTCCGACCGAGTTCACCCGCCTCATCGAGCCGTTTGCCGGATTCGTCGAGCAGGGCATGCGTCGCGGCGCCCGCGAGAACCCCTGACCATCCCGGCGCTCGGCGAGCCGGGCGGTCGCCGGTATACTCCCGGCCAGCACTCACGGCGCCGTTGCGTGCCCGAAGGAGATCGGCCCCCCGAATGACGAAGATCCTCGTCGTTGACGACGAAGCCAACATCCAGCGCGTCCTGCAGTACTCGCTCAAGCAGGCCGGCTATGAGGTCCTCGTCGCCCAGGACGGCCGCGCGGCCCTGAAGCTGTGGGAGACCGAGGAGCCGGCGCTCATCCTGCTGGACGTCAGCCTGCCCAAGCTCGACGGCTACCAGGTCGCCGCCCGGATCCGCGAATCGGAGGGCGGCAACGCCCACGTGCCGATCATCATGCTGACGGCGGAGAAGGACGTCGAGCAGAAGGTCCGCGGCCTTCGGGCGGGGGCGGACGACTACCTCGTCAAGCCCTTCCACCAGGCCGAGCTGCTGGCCCGGATGCGCGGCCTGCTGGCCCGCTTCGCGGCCAAGGAGGTCGGTGGCCTGGCCCGACCGCCCCAGGGTCGGATGCTGGCCTTCTACGGCGCCAAGGGCGGCGTCGGCTCGACGACCGTCGCGATCAACTCGGCCATCGCGCTCCACACCGAGCACGATCGCAAGGTCGTCCTCGTCGACGCGGTCCTCCAGTTCGGCGATCACCGCGTGTTCCTGGACCTCGACGTCGACCGCAAGAGCATCAGCGACGCGATCGCCGCCCCGACGGTCGATGCCGACCTCCTCAAGACCGTGGTCGTGACCCATGACTCCGGCATCGACCTGCTCCTCGCGCCGGCCCGGCCCGAGGAAGCCGACATGGTCAACACCGAGCGCCTCGGCAACGTCCTCCGGATCCTGCGCGAGATGTACGACTACGTGGTCGTCGATATCGACCGGCCGCTGAACGACCTGACCCTGTCCGTCCTGGACCTCGCCGACGAGCTCGTCGTGGTCATGACCGCTGACCTTGCCTCGCTCAAGAACGTCCGGCTGGTGATGGAGACGCTCAACCGCATCGGCTTCGATACGAATCGCCTGCGGCTCGTTCTCAATCGCTCGAATGCCTTCACCGGCGTCAGCATCGAGGCCGCCGAGGGAGCCCTGAAGCGGCGCTTCGACCAGCGCATCACGAACGAGTACCGCTACGCGATCGCGGCCGAGAACACCGGCCAGCCGGTGAACTTCTCGAAGCCCGATTCGCCGCTGGCCCGGCAGATCGCCGAGCTGGCGCGCTCGATCGTCGGCGAAACGAACATCGCCGAGGCGCCGGCAGCCGTTGCCGGCCGCCGCCGTGGAGTGATGAGCCGGGGATAAGCCTTGGGCTCTAGGGTCGCGAGATGCTCGCGACCCTGCTGTCCGCCACCCTCATCGGCCTCGACGGTCGGGTGATCCGGGTCGAGGTCGACGTGGCCCCCGGGCTGCCCGGCTTCACGATCGTCGGACTGGCCGACGCCTCGGTGCGCGAGGCCCGGGAGCGGGTCCGCGGGGCGATCCGCAACGCCGGCTTCGTCCATCCACCCAGACGCATCACCGTCAACCTGGCGCCGGCTGACCTGCCCAAGAAGGGGCCATCTGCCGACCTCGCGATCGCGATCGGCATCCTCGCCGGCTCGGAGCAGTTCACCGCGCGCGCCGGTCGCGCGGCGCTCATCGGGGAGCTCTCCCTGGGCGGCGAGGTCAGGGCAGTCCCGGGCGTGCTGCCGATGGTCGCGGCCCTGGCGCGCCGCGGTGTCGGCCGGGTCGTGGTGCCGGCCCCGGCAGCGGATGAGGCTCGCCTCGTGCCGGGCGTGGACGTGATCGCCGTGGCCTCGCTGAGCGAGGCGGTCGATGCCCTGCGGTCGCGGCAACGGGCACGGCCCAAGGTGCCGGCCCGCGTCGAGCTCGCGACGGCGAGCCAGCCCTCGGTGCCGAGTCGCGCGGTTGCCGCCGCCACCGAGGAGCACCCGGATCTGGCCGAAGTGCGCGGCCAGGCGGAGGCCCGCCGAGCCCTCGAGGTGGCGCTTGCCGGTGGTCACGGGCTGCTCCTGATTGGGCCACCCGGCACCGGCAAGACGCTGCTCGCCCGGACGATCCCGGGCCTGCTGCCGGCCCTCGGCGATCGAGAGGCCCTCGCGGCCACGATCGTGGCATCGGTTTCGGGCGAGGGGGTGATCACTGACCTCGTTCGCGAGGCGCCGTTCCGCGCTCCGCACCACACCAGCTCGTACGCTGCGATGGTCGGCGGCGGCCCATGGGCCTCGCCCGGCGAGGTGACCAGGGCGGACCACGGCGTGCTCTTCCTCGATGAGCTCGCAGAGTTCTCGCGAGACGTCCTGGAAGCGCTGCGTCAGCCGCTCGAGGACGGCCGGATCTCGATCGCCCGCACCGGCCGGACGGCGACCCTGCCGGCGCGATTCCAGCTGGTCGCGGCCATGAATCCATGCCCCTGCGGCAACGCCGGCGGCGAGCCCGGTGCGTGCAACTGCGCGCCGGGGCTGCCGGACCGATACGTCGGCCGGATCTCGGGTCCGCTGCGCGATCGGATCGACATCTGGGTCGGCATGCCGCGTGTCGCGGCACACGTGCTCCTCTCCAGCGTCGAGCCCGAGAGCTCGATCGTCGTCGGCGGCCGGATCGCCGCAGCGCGGTCGCGCCAGCTGAGCCGACCCGGCTCGACGCTCAATGCCCGCGTCGGCGGACGAGCGCTGCGGGCCATCGCGCGGCTGGCGCCGGCGACCCAGGGCCACCTCGTCGGGCTGTCGGAGCTGGAGCGATTGTCCGGTCGTGGAACGGAGCGGCTGCTGCGGGTAGCCCGAACGATCGCC
>DASQFM010000167.1:0-2119 GCA_035633135.1 Candidatus Eiseniibacteriota bacterium | reverse complement strand
CGACGATGGCCACCCCGAGCGACGCCCAGCGCCTGGCGTTTGTCCGGGTGCTCCTCGATGGCGGGTTCGGCGAGCGGATCCTGCTGTCCCACGACATCTGCACCAAGCACCGCCTCGCGGCGTTCGGCGGGCACGGGTTCGGCTACCTGACGGGCGCCGTCGTGCCCTGGATGCACCAGCGTGGCTTCAGGCCCGCGGAGACGGCGATGATCCTGATCGACAATCCCTCGCGGCTGCTGACCGTCGCCCCGTCCTGAAGGAGGCATCGATGTTCTGGATCGATCACGTTGGCCTGGTGGTCCGCGATATGGCCGAGTCGATCGCGTTCTACACGCGGCTGTTCGGCGACGGGCCGATCGATCGAGTCGAGTGGCGCGGCGAGCATGCCGCCCAGGTCGCGCGGATGCTGGACCGGCCGGGGCTCGAGCTGGATGCCGTGTTCTTCCGCATCCCCCACACGAACGCGATCCTGGAGCTGGTCGAGTACTTCCACATCGAGCAGGCGACGGTCAACGCCCCTGGGACCTGGATCGGCGCGACCCATATCGGCTTCGCCGTCGATGATCTCGCCGCCACGGTCGCTCGACTGGACCTGACCCTGACCGGTGATCCCATCCTGCTCACGACCGGCCCGTATCGCGGCGGCCGGTCGGCCTACCTCAAGGACCCCAACGGCGTGAACATCCAGCTCATGGAGCTCCGCGGCCGGCCCGGCCGGTTGCCGGTCCTGCGGCCGGGCGACCCGCCGGCCGAGGTCGCCCCACCGCCGAGCGCCTCGGCCCCGCTGGACGTCGCCGGATGAGTGCCCGGATCGCGCTCGTCACCGGCAGCGCCCAGGGCATCGGCCGCGCCATCGCCGACGCCCTGATCGCCTCGGGCCACACCCTGATCGGGGTCGACCTCAAGGAACACGACCTGGGGCCGGACCATCGGACCATCGTGGCCGACCTCGCGGACCCGGCCCGGATCGAGCGGCTGATCGAGACTGCCGGCCCCGTCGACGTGCTCGTGAACAACGCCGCTGTCCTGGTCGAGAAGCCGATCGAGGCGATGTCGATCGCCGAGTTCGATTTGACGATCGCGGTCAACCTGCGCGCCCCGTTCCTGCTGTCGCGCGCCTTCGGAAGCGGCATGCGGGAGCGCGGCTGGGGCCGGATCGTCAACATCTCGAGCGTCGGGGCCCGGACCGGCGCGGTGTCGCAGGCGGCGGCCTACGCCGCCAGCAAGGCCGGGCTGATCGCCCTCACAAAGAACTTCGCCCGCAACTACGGGCCCGACGGGGTCACGGCGAACGCGGTTGCGCCGGGCGGGATCGACACGCCGATGGTCAGGGCCCAGGGCGAGGTCACGCCCGGCTTCCGCGACACGATCACCGCCCAGATACCGCTTCGTCGCTTCGCGGAGCCGGCCGAGGTTGCCGCCGTGGTCGCCTTCCTGGCCAGCGACGCCGCGAGCTTCGTGACCGGGGCGACGATCGACGTCAACGGCGGCTGGTTCATGTATTGAGCCGGCGCCGCGGTGCCCACGCGGCGCCCCAGCGGTGAGGCTCAGTCCTTCAGCTCACCGCTTTCTTCACGAGCGCGCCGATCCTTGCCTCGTCGGCGGCGGTCAACTCCATCAACGCGAAGGAGGTCGGCCACATGGCGCCTTCGTCGAGGTTCGCGTCGTCGTTGAAGCCAAACGTCGCGTACCGCGACTTGAACTTATCCGCGCTTGTGAAGTAGCAGACCACCTTGCCGTCCTTGTTGGCATACGCGGGCATCCCGTACCAGGTTTTCGGCGAGAGGGCCGGCGCGCTAGCTTTGACGATCGCATGAAGCCGCTCCGCCATGGAGCGATCCGGTTCCGGCATCTCGGCGATCTTCGCGAGCACGGCCTTTTCACCGGCCGCCTTGTCCGCGCCGCGGCGCGCCTCCGCCTTTAGCTCTTGAGCGCGCTCCTTCACCGCGGCTCGTTCCTCGGCCGAGAGTCTCCCGGACGTCTTGTCGATCGCGGTGGTGCTCTTGGCGGACTTCTGCGTGGCCTTCTTTGCGCTCATCGTTACCTCCTGTGCACGATCAATAGTTGGTTTCACAAATAATTGCAGACACGGAGTAATTATGCAAGGATCTTGGAAATG
>DASQFM010000166.1:0-16785 GCA_035633135.1 Candidatus Eiseniibacteriota bacterium | reverse complement strand
CCGACCGTCGATCCCGCCGACGGCGCGACGAGGTTCTGCACGAGATCGAAGGCCACGGCGCGATACGCCACCCGCCGCAGCCAGCCTGGCGGCACGAACGCGGCGAGATATCCCAGCCCCGCGGCGAGAATCACGAGCCGCGACAGCAGCAGGATGTCCGGGTCCTGCGGGTTGCCGGGCCCGGCAATCAGCGCGCCGAGCCCCGCGATGAGGATCGATCCGCCGTACAGGACGGTTGAGAGGCCGGCCAGCAGCAAGCGCAATCGGGCGACGCCGTAGCGACGCCGGCCGTCGCCGGCCAAGCGCGCTCCGATCGCCAGCTGGGCGGCGAAGAAGTAGCTGACCGAAGCGAGGATCGCCCACGACTCCGTCTGGAAGACGACGAGGAGGACGGACGACACGATCGCTCCGACAAGCGTTGCCCCGAAAGCCCAGCGTGGAACGGGCCGAATCAGGTGGATGAGCCGCAGGACCAGGAACGGCTGGGCAAAGATGATGACCAGCAGCGCCGGTCGAACGATCGGGGCGACGACCGGCGCGGTGGTGTTGAGGAACGTCAGCGCAAACAACGCCGCGAAGGCCGCGAAGACGGACATCACCGCGAACTCGAGCACGCCGCGGTGCTGAAGCCAGCGCCAGACGGAGACGCCGAAGACGGCGTAGTAGGCAACCTGGAGCGCGATCGTCAGGGGATCCACGCCCGGTGCGTCCTCCTTCGAGCATCCGCGACAGGGACGGTCGGTCCCCATCATGGCAATCCCGCCCGGATTCGAGGATTACGAAGGCATTACAAGTCGAAACCCCCGTGTCGGGGTACGCTCAACGCATGTGCCGAAGCATCCGAACCCTGCGCCATGGTGATGACCCCGCGACGACCGGCGAGATCGAGGCCGCAGCCCGCCAGTACGTTCGCAAAGTGAGCGGCTTTCGGGCTCCATCTGCCCGGAATGCGGCCGCCTTCGACGCGGCCATTAGCGAGATCGCGGCGGCCTCGGAACGACTGCTCGTGGCCGTCGGCGGTGCGGTGGAGTTCGGCCCGGACCGCCATCCGGCCCACCGCCACCGGCTCACCGCGCTCGATCGCCCGACGGCGTGACCGCGTCCCGCCTGCCGCGCGCGATTCGCGCGCAGCCCGCTGCATCCCTGCGAGGATCGGGGGCCTCCGTCTCGGGTCCCGGCCCGCTGGACTCGGCTCCCGTGGACCCCGCTCCCCGGGACTCCGCCCTCGGGGACGCCGACCTGCCGATCCGCCACATCACCAGCACCAAGATCGTCGCCCTTCGGGGCACGGAGCTCGAGGTCCGCGACGACCTCGTCGTCGGCGAGGAGCCACTCGAGATCCGGGCGGCGGGGCCGCTCCAGGACCCGGTCAGCGTGGCGGTCACGATGCGGACGCCGGGCCACGAGGAGGAGCTCGCGATCGGCTTCATGACCAGCGAGGGATTGCTGGAGGCCAACGAGATCGTTCGGGTGGAGTACGGCGACCCGGGGGCGGTCGCCCAACCCGACGACAGCGTCCTGGTCCGATTGACCCGACCGTTCGATCCGGCGCTGGTCGCGCAACGGAACTTCGTGGCCACGGCCTCCTGCGGGATCTGCGGCAAGGCATCGATCGATTCGGTGGCCGTGCGCTGCGAGCCGTTGCCTGAGGGGCTGCCGTTCATTGATCGGGCGGTGATCCTGTCGCTGCCCGAGAAGCTGCGGGCTGCGCAATCGGCCTTCGATCGGACGGGCGGGCTGCACGCCGCGGGCCTCTTCGAGACCGACGGCCGCCTCGTCCTGGTTCGCGAGGACGTGGGCCGCCACAACGCGCTCGACAAGCTCATCGGCTCGCGCGCACGAGCCCGGGAGCTGCCGCTGTGGGATCGAATCCTGATGGTCAGCGGCCGAGTCAGCTTCGAGATCGTCCAGAAGGCGGCGGTGGCGGGCGTCCCGATCATCTGTGCCGTGTCGGCACCATCCGATCTTGCCGTCCGACTGGCCGAGCGCCTCGGCGTCACCCTCATCGGGTTCCTGCGTGGCGACGGCTTCAACGTCTACGCCAACGACGGCCGCATCGACCTCCGCGCGTTCACGCGCTGACGTTGCCCCAACGGGCGACCCGTGCGATCGCGATCCGGATGATCGGACGCCCCTCCAGCAAGTGATCGGCGTACTGCGAATATTTCTGGCGCAATGCGACCACGGCCCCTTGGTGCTCATCGATGTCGCTGAGATCGGGCTCGATCAGCGCCGCGCCACCGGTCAGCCGGATCCAGCCCAGCGCCGACCAATCCTCGGACCAACGATCGACGAGCACCTCGACGGCGGCGTTGGCCACGATGTCCGCGACACGCGCGAGCCGGTACGGATCAGCAACGCTCTTGGGCTTCTCGTCGAGCGGCGAATAGAGCAACGCCCGGCCGTCCTCGTCGGGCTCGTCGCCCAGCACGAAGCAGATCGGCACGAGGCGGGGCAGCCCATTCGGCTTGACGGTCCCCAGCACGCCCCGTCGCGCCGCCCCGATGAACACCCGCTCCGCAGCCGTGAGCATCGGCTCGAGCGCGGTCACGCCTCGGGCGGAGGGGTTGGCAGCGTCTTCGGCGCGGCCTCGTCGATCGGGGCCACGGGTGGTGCCGAGCTCCCGATCGGCGCCTCGTCCGCTGCGCCGGCAACCCGATCCGGTGGCTGGCCGCCACGGTTCTGGACGAACTCGAAGCCGAAGCGACCCTTGATGCACAGGTGGCCGTCGGTGACCGACGAGTCCATCGGCGAGGTCACCTTGACGATCCGGTCGTCCTGGGCGTGGAGGGTGACCGCGCAGCCGACGCCGCAATACGGGCAGATCGTGTCCGTCCGGGTCTGCGCCGCTTCGTGCCACGTCCCGGCCGCGCGCATGTCGTACTCGGACTTGAACATCAGCGCGCCGGTGGGACAGACCCCGATGCAGTTGCCGCAGTACACGCACGCCGAGTCCGGGAGCCCGACATTCCACTCCGTCGAGATCCGGGCATCGAACCCGCGGCCGGCGACCGCGATCGCGAACGTGTTCTGGGCGTCGTCGCCGCACGCCTCTACGCACTTGTAGCAGAGGATGCACTTCGAGTAATCGCGGACGTACAGGTTGTTGTCGACCTTCACCGGCTGGGCCACGGTCTCGGCCGCATTGGCTTCCGTTCCGGCCGGAGCGTGATGATGTCCTGGCTCGTGACTGTCCCGGGCGCCTGCCGGCGCCGACGGAGCCGGCGGTCCGAAACGGCCCGGATCGGCCCCGTAGCGGGTGGCGTATCTGGCGGCCTCGCCGTCGGGCTCGCTCGGGCCGGTCAGCGACAGGTCGACCGAAGAGCCGAGGAACTCGAGGACGAGCTTGCGCGAGAGCCGGACGCGCTCCGATTCCGTCTGGATCTCCATCCCCTGCTCGACGGCCCGCGAGCAGGCCGGCACGAGCACCCGCGACCCGGTCACCTCGACGACGCACACCCGGCAGACGTTGACCGGCGTGAGGTTCTCGAGGTAGCAGAGGGTCGGGATGTCGAGGGCCTGGGTCCGGCAGGCCTCCAGGATCGTGGAGCCGGCAGGGACGGTGACCTCGGTCCCGTCGATGGTCACGCTGACCGGTGGAGGAGCGACGACGGGCGGCGCCTGTGGCGTCCGCGTGGCCCGCGCCGCCGGCGTGGTGTAGACGAGCGAGAGCGGCGGATCGGTGGCTGCCACGGCGTGCCCGGCGCCAGGGCGATGCGAATCCGCTGTCATATCCCGACCAGCTCCGGCTGGCGCAGCGCGGACTCGATGGCCGACGAGGCCGTCTGCCCGAGGCCGCAGATGCTGGCGTCCCGCATCGCCTGGCCGATCTCCCCGAGCAGCGCCAGCTCGTCGTCGCGCGGTCGCGTCCCGGAACCATCCGCGAGCCGGGCGAGGAGCTCCTCCTGCCGAACGGTGCCGACCCGGCAGGGGACGCACTGCCCGCAGGATTCATCGCGGAAGAACGCCGCGATGCGGCGCAGGGTGCCCACGAGGTCGGCCGTCTCGTCGAAGACCATGACGACGCCGGAGCCGAGCGTCGCCCCGATCGCCCGGGTGCCTTCGAACGTCAGGGGCGTGTCGAGGACGTCGGGACCCGCGAACACGCCGGCGGCGCCGCCGAGTAGGATGGATCGGATCGCGCGGCCCTCGGGCACGCCGCCGCCCAGCTCGAGCAGCTGCCCGAGCGTCGTGCCGAAGGGCACTTCGTAGACGCCCGGCCGGCCGACATTGCCGGACAGGCAGAACAGTTTCGGCCCGCTTGATCCCTCGGTGCCGGTCGCCGCGAACCGCGCGCCGCCGCCCTGCCCGTCCTCCAGGATCGAGAGGACGTTGACCAGCGTCTCCACGTTGTTGACGGCCGTCGGCTTCCCGAAGAGGCCGACCTCGACGGGGAACGGCGGCTTGTTGCGCGGCTCGCCGCGCTTGCCCTCGATGGACTCGAAGAGCGCCGTCTCCTCGCCGCAGATGTAGGCGCCCGCACCGCGCCGGATCTCGATGTCGAACGCGAAGCCGGAGCCGCCGACGTGATCGCCGAGGTAGCCGGCCGCCCGCGCAACCTCGATGGCCCGGGTGACGCGCGACTCCGCCAGGGGGTACTCGCCGCGGATGTAGAGGTAGCCCTTCGAGGCACCGGTCGCGAAACCTTCGATCGTCATGGCCTCGACCAGCGCGAACGGGTCGTGCTCCATGAGGACGCGGTCCTTGAACGTACCGGGCTCAGACTCGTCGGCGTTGCAGACGACGAAGTGGGGCTGTTCGCGCCGCGCGGCTACGGCGGCCCACTTGCGGCCGGTCGGGAACGCCGCCCCGCCGCGCCCGAGGAGATTTGCCTCGGTCACCTCGCGGATCGTTTCGTCCGGCCCCATGTCGAGGGCCGCCGCCAGGGCCCGATAGCCTCGGTGGGCGATGTAGTCGTCCAGGGAGCGGGGATCCACGAATCCCACCCGCCGCAGCAGCTGGAGCTGCGGCTCGCCCATCTGAGGTACGGAGGCGGCCGCCGCGTCCCTGTCGGGACTGGACGGCGAAGGGTCGCCCCGCTGGGGGGCGTCTCGCGTTGTGTCGTCCCGTTGCCGGGCCTCCGGATACCCCGTGGAGCCGTCGCCTGGCTGAGGCTTGGGGGGTGCCGCGGGGTTGAGGCCGGTTGCGCGCTCGAGACGGCCCACGATCGCCGCCGCGTCGACCGGGGCGACGGTCTCGCGCAGCGGCGTTTCGCCGGCGATGGTGAACAGCGCCGCGGGCGCACGCTCGCACAGCCCCAGGCAGGGACTCCGAAGCCACGTCATTCGGCCGTCCGCCGCCGGGTGGCCGGCCGGTCCCAGCGATCGCTCGAGGTCGCCGCAGAGGACTTCGGCCCCGGCAAGGCGGCAGGCGATGTCATCGCAGACGTGGGCGACGGCCGGGGGACGGGCCTTCGTCGTGAGCAGCGCATAGAACGTCGCGACGCCGTAGGCCTCGGCCGGCGGCACGGCCAGCCGGCGAGAGACGTAGTTCAGGCCAGGCTGGGTGATCTGGCCTATGCGGTCCTGCAGGGCATGGAGCGCCGGCAGGAGCAGGTCGCGCCGGCTGCGTGCCTCGTGGCCGCCGCGCGCGGTGTGGCCCTCGGTCATGGAGTCCCGGGCGCCGCCGCTCCAGCCCGACGTCGCCGGGCCGAGGACCGCGTCGACCGCGGCACGTTCGGCGGGGGAGGCGAGCGGCCCGATGACGTGGAGATCCACGGCCTCAGTCTAGTAAACTCGACCGCGCCTCGACCGTGGCGGGCGCGGCGAGGTGGAAACGAGCGGCTTCGGCCCCTTGACACCGCCAATCGGCGGCTACTATGAGGGACGAGCAACTATGTCGTGGTGCGGTATATCGCGTCACGCAGCAGGTTCCGACGCTGGAGGACCACGATGATCGCCAGAAGAAGCACCGACCCCGTCGAGCTCGCACTACGCGGGGCTGTGGCTGCGCTCACGGTCGCGACGGCGTGGATCCACTTCTCGCTCGGGGGCCTGCTCTTCACGCTGAACGGTCTGGGCTACACGACCCTTGCCGTCGCGCTCGTCGTGCCGATTTCGATCGCGACGCGGTTTCGCTGGCTCGTCAGGCTCGCGCTGCTTGGCTTTACGGCCATGACGATCGCGGGCTGGGTCGCGTTTGGCGCGCGCTACGACGTCGCGTACATCGACAAGGGGCTCGAGCTGCTGCTCATTGGCCTGCTCCTTGCCGACATCTGGCGGGCCGACGGAGGGATCGTAGAGGCCCTCCGGCGGCTCATCGGCCTCGCGGCGAGCTTGCTCGGCTGGCGGCCCGGCAAGGAGGCTGCGGCCGACTCGAAATGACAGTCTGGCGCGCATCGCTCGCCACGCTCGTCCTCGGGATTGCCCTGACTGCTTGCGGTGGCTCGGGTGCTCCGGCGGTCCAGCAATCGAGCTTCCCCGCCGACGCCGTCTGGGTCGTGGCCCGAGGCGACGCCTTCGCCGGTGGGTCGGTCGCCGTCCCGGCCGGAGCGCCATTCAGCCTGGTTCTCGACAACCGCGACGGCACGCCGCACAACGTGACGATCCTGGCGAACGAGCCGGGCGGGAAGTCGCCGTTCGTGGGCGAGGTCTTCAGCGGCCCGTCGGCGAGGCTCTACTCGGTCCCCGCCCTGCCGGCCGGCACGTACCAGTTCCGGTGTGACGTCCATCCGGGGATGACGGGGACGATCGTCGCCGGCTGAGCGCCCGGTGCGGAGGCGTCGGTCACTTGCTCCTGTCGGGAACCGCCGCAATTGGCGAATGCCGGCCCCGAGTGGGTCCGGACGGTGACAACTCCAGGGCGCCGAGCTGTTGCAGGAGGCCGACCTCGTCCTCCTCGAAGAACCCATCGGCGAATCGATCACCGTCGAGACGGCGGACGGCGATTCTTGACCAGCGCACGGACCGGCCGGTTGGCGGGATCGGTCCGAGCCGGCTCTCGAGAACACCATCGTGCGTGCCGGTCAGGACCGACACCGTGATGACGCGATCGCCGTCGATGAAAACGTCCTCGACGGCCTCGTTGAAGTCGGAGAACGCGCTGCGCCACCGGGTGACGAGCTCTCTCACGCCGGTCATGAACTGTTCCCCCGCGAGGTAGGCGTCCATCCGGTCGAGCCGGCCTTCCGAGAAGACTTCGCGCAGGTACTCGCGGACGAGGGACTTGCCGTCGACCATCGGTTCGTCTCCCTTCTCTGTTTCCCCGCCGGCCAACTGGTCAGATGAGCTGGCTGAGGGACGCGGTCAGGCGGGGACCGGTGCCTCGAGCTTCTCGATCCGGATCGCCGTCGCCTTGAACTCCGCGGTGCCCGACTTGGGATCCGTGGCATCGATCGTCAGGATGTTCGTCGCGACCTCGTCCTGGAAGTGGAGGGTCATGAACGTCAGGCCCGGCCGGAGTGAGGGGTCGACCCGGATCGGCGTCTCGATCGAGCCGCGGCGCGAGGTGACTCGGACCCGCTCCCCGTCGACGAGTCCGAGGCGCTTGGCGTCCTCCGGCGAAATGTCCAGCGACTCGCCGCGGCGCAGCGGTGACGTGTACCCGGCGGACTGGACGCCGGTGTTGTACGAGTCAAGGCGCCGGCCGGTCGTCAACCGGATCGGGAAGTCATCGTCGAGGCGATCCACCGGCGGGTCGTGGTCGACCGGCACGAACGGCGCGCGCAGGCCGGGGACCGGGTCCTCCCACAGCCGCGAGTGGAGGAACAGCTCGCCTGGATGGTCCTCGTCCCAGCACGGCCACTGGATCCCGTCGAGCTCCTCGAGCCGCTGGTAGCTCATGCCGGCGTGGACCGGCGACAGGGAGCGCAGCTCGTCCCAGGTTCGCTCCGCGGATGCCTCGCCCCAGTCATGGCCCATCCGGCGCGCGATCTCGTGGATGATCCACAGGTCGTCGCGCGCCTCGCCGGGCGGCTCGATCGCCTTGCGGACCCGCTGGACGCGGCGCTCGGAGTTCGTGACCGTCCCTTCGGCCTCGGCCCACGCCGCTGCCGCGGGCAGGACGACGTTGGCCATCTCGGCCGTCGCCGTCAGGAAGAGATCCTGGACGACCATGAAGTCGAGCCCGGCGACCAGCCGCCGGGTGCGCTGCTGATCGGCCTCCGACTGGACCGGGTTCTCGCCGATGACGTAGACGGTCGTCAGCTCGCCACGCTCCATCGCGTCGAACATCTGCGACAGGTGCCAGCCCCGGCGAGCCGGGACCTTCACGCCCCACGCCGCCTCGAACTTGGCCCGAAGCGCGTCGTTCTCGACGAACTGGAAGCCCGGCAGCCGGTCCGGCAGCGCGCCCATGTCGCCGCCGCCCTGCACGTTGTTCTGGCCGCGCAGCGGGTTGAGGCCGCTGCCATAGCGGCCCACGTGACCCGTCAGCAGGGCGAGGTTGATGAGGGCCACCACGTTGTCGACGGCGTTGTGGTGCTCGGTGATGCCGAGGGTCCAGCAGATCATCGCCCGCGGCGCCGTCGCGTAGGCGTGGGCCATCTCGCGGATCACCTCGCCGGGCACCCCGGTCTCGCGCTCGGCGTACTCGAGGGTGTAGCTCTCGACCTTGGCCCGGTAGGCCTCGAAGTTGTCGGTCGCTCGCTCGATGAACTCGGTGTTGGCGAGGCCGGCGGCGATGATCTCGCGGGCCATCGCGTTTGCCAGGGCGATGTCGCTGCCGACATCGAGGCCGAGCCAGACGTCGGCCCACTCCGCCGACGACGTCCGGCGCGGGTCGACCGCGTACAGCCGGGCGCCGCGCTTGATCCCGCGCAGCAGGTGGTGGAAGAAGATCGGATGCGTCTCCCGGGCATTGCTGCCCCAGAGAACGATCAGATCGGTCTCCTCGGCCTCACGGTATGAGCTGGTTCCGCCACCAGCGCCGAACACGGTCGCCAGACCGGCGACAGATGGGGCGTGTCAGGTGCGGTTGCAGCTGTCGATGTTGTTGCTGCTCAGGACCACCCGGGAGAGCTTCTGGGCCGCGAAGTTGACCTCGTTGGTCGCCTTCGAGCAGCTGAAGACCCCGATCGGGGAGCGTGCGCCGTCGGCCTGGGAGGCCATGGCGGCCCGCAGCCCGAGGACGGTCCGGTCGAGCGCCTCGTCCCACGTCGCGGGCCGGAGCTCGGCACCTCTCGTGTCGCGGACGAGGGGCTGGGTCAGGCGAACGTACGACTTCGGCAAGGGCGTTCGATACCTCCGAGTCTGCGCGGCGTCGCCGGCCGGGCGGCCGACGGATCGAGTGTACTGCCGGGGTCAGGCGGCTCGGATCCCGATCGAACGGCGGGCCACGATGTTCAACCGAACGTAGTCGAGCACGGGCTCCGGCATCCGAGCCGCAACGCTGGCCACGAATGGCTTCCGGCGTTCCTCAGGCAGGCCATCGAGGTATGTCCGGAGGCACACGGTCTCGAGAAAGGCCTCGAACGACTCGCCCGGCTCGAATCGCGTCGGCTCGTCGGACAGCCACGTCCGGATGTCGACGAACCCGGTGGCCTCGAGGCGGTCCCGGGTCGCCTCGGACGTCTCGAAGCGATGCTCCCGAGAGAAGTCCGGTGCGAGAGACTGGGCAACCTCGAGCATCGTCGCCACATTGCCGGCCCCGCCGCACTGCGCGACAAGCCAGCCACCCGGCCGCAGCACGGCGGCGAGATTCGAGAACAGCGCGTCGTGATCCAGCACCCAGTGGAAGGTCGCGGTCGACAGGATCGCGTCCACCCGCTCGTCGAGCGGCAGCGGCTGCATGAGGTCCGCCTGGACGAATGCCACGCGATCGCCGAATCTCGCCAGCCGGCCGCGGGCCTCGGCGAGCATCGACGGCGATGCGTCCAGCGCGACCACCCGACCGCGCGGCAGGCGCTCGACCAGCATCTCGGTAACCCGCCCCGTCCCACAGCCCGCATCGAGTACCGTTTCGTCGCCCTCGAGCGGGAGGCGCTGCAGCACCTCGGCGCCCCATCGCGCCTGCGGATCCGCGACCCGGTCGTACGCGCTCGCGTTCCAGTCGCCCGGCCGCGTCGTCATGCGTTCAGCTCGCCTAGCGTGACGTCACGCAAGGGTGACGGCTGGCGAGTCGCAGGCTTCCACGCGGCCGATCCGCCAGGTCTGGACGCCCGCGGCACTGTGCGCGCGTTCGATCTCGGCGACCTGGTCCGCGGCGACCGCGGCGAGCAGGCCGCCCGAGGTCTGGGGATCGTGGGCGAGGACCACGAGCTCCGGCGGAACGTCTGGGCCGACCTCGAGGGCGGGCGCCACAAATAGACGGTTGTGCGCGGCACCGCCCGTCTCGACGCCGGCTCGGGCCAGATCGAGAGCGCCCACCAGCGAAGGCAGCGTCGCCGCGTCGAACACGAAGCGGGTTCCCGAGGCTCGCGCCATCTCGAGGCCGTGGCCGAGGAGGCCGAAGCCGGTGACGTCCGTTGCGCCGCGGACGCCGTGCTCGACAAGCACCTCGGCTGCGGCCCGGTTGAGCACCCGCATCTGATCGACCGCCGCGGCAAGGTCGGCCTCGGAGGTCTTGCGCTGCCGCCGTCCGCTCACGAGCAGGCCAGTGCCGAGAGGCTTCGTCAGCAGCAGGACGTCGCCGGGGCGTGCGCCGCCCTTGCGGAGCAATCGGCCGGGATGGGCGACGCCGATCACCGCGAGGCCGTATTTCGGCTCGGCGTCGCGGATCGTGTGGCCGCCGGCGAGGACGCCGCCGGCCTCGCGAACCTTGGCCGCAGCGCCGTCCAGGATCGCCCGGAACTGTTCTGTCGGGAGGTCTTCGGGAATGGCCGCGATGGACAGGGCGAACAGGACCCGGCCTCCCATCGCGAAGACGTCCGAGAGGGCGTTCGCGGCCGCGATCTCGCCGTACGTCCGCGCGTCGTCGACGATCGGCGGGAAGAAGTCCAGGGTGCCGATCACCGCGAGGTCGGGCGCGATCAGGTAGACCGCAGCATCGTCGGGTGGATCGAGGCCGGCGATCAGGCGGTCGGTCGACGTGGTCTCGTCGCCCGCAGGCACGACGCCCAGCCCGGAAAGCGCCTCCGCCAGCACGTCCGCGCCGAGCTTCGCGGCACAGCCGCCGCACTCGGTCAGCTCGGTCAGGCGCATCGCTACCATGCGCCCACGATGCCAGACCTGGCGACCGAGCGCGACATCACGACGATCCCGAAGGTCGAGCTGCACATCCACCTCAACGGATCCATCACGGAGGCCACGGCCTCGATCCTCGCTCGACGGCACGGAGCGGCGGACCCTGACGAGGCCCTGCGACTCGTCGACGGCCGGTACCCGGGTCACTACGCGAATTTCGACGGCTTCCTCGACGCCTACATGGCCGCGAACGCGTTCGTCCGGACGGCGGACGACCTCGAGCTCGTCGCCGCCGAATTTGCGCGCCAACAGGCGGCCCAGGGGATCGTCTACTCGGAGGCGATCTTCACGGCGGGGATCCAGGTCCGGAACGGGATGGAGCCAGCGGCAATGTGGCGAGCCCTGCGGAGCGGACTGGCGGCGGCCGGACCGGGGACGCGGATCGGGCTCGTGGTCGATGCCATCCGCGATCTGGGGCGGGCAGACGCCGAGGAGACGATTCGCCTGGTTGAGGACGCCGATGCGCCGATCGTCGGCCTCTGCCTCACCGGTGCCGACTCCACCGATTCAATCGAGGCGTTCACGATCCTGCGGGATGCGAGCACGCGACTCGGCATGGGCCTCGAGGTCCACTGCGGCGAGATGCAACCGCCCTCGAGCATCGTCGACGCGATCGACGTGCTCCATGCGGACCGGATCGGCCACGGCGTGACGGCGATCGAGGACCCTGCGCTTCTCGAGCGGCTGGTCCGCGAACAGGTGCCGCTCGACGTGTGCCCGTCGTCGAATGTCGGGCTCAGCCTGTTCCCGTCTCTCGAGGCGCATCCCTTCACGGCGTTCTGGCGTGCCGGCGTGAACATGACGATCTCGAGCGACGATCCGCCGTTCGTCCGCACGACCCTCACCGACGAGCTCCGTCACGTCGTCCGCCTGGCCGGGCTTGCGCGCGGCGACCTCGAGGAGCTCCAGCGGCGAGCCGTCCGGAACTCGTTCGCGGCACCGGACGTGAAGGCCGAGATCCATTCCGAGATCGATGCCTGGGCAGCCGGCGGATGACGTCGCGCGCAACGCGGGCGGACTAGAGCGCTTCGCGCGTGGTCGATGCGCTTGCCTCTGACGCCGCGAGAGCACGGATGGCCGCCTCAAGCCGGGCCACGAACCGGCGTGGGTCCTCGTCGGCGGCCACGGACAGCGGAGCCCCGAATCGCACAACCACCGAGCCGCGTCGTGGCAGCCTGGCGCCGGGCGGCAGGATCCGGTGCGTGCCGGTGATGAGGACAGGCAGCACCGGCCGGCCGGAGCGCTTCGCAATGAGCCCGACCCCCGGCCGCAGCTGGCCGAGATCACCGGTCCGACTCCGGGTGCCCTCGGGGAACAGCAGGATGTTCCAGCCGCGCGAGAGCAGCGCGATGGCGGCCGCCATCGAATCCGCGCTGGCCGATCGAACGAACGGGAACGCGCCCAGCCACGCCGCAAAGAACCAGCGCACGCGGTTGGCCTTGAAATAGTCCGCCGCGACGGCCGGTGCAAGGCGCCGGCGATGGTGCGGCCCGAGCGCGAGCCGAAGCGCCGAGACGTCGAGATGACTGGCGTGCGTCGGGCAGATGATCGCCGGCTCGTCCAGCTCGGAAAGGTGCTCAGCGCCGTGGACCCGTGGCCCGCGCATGTACCAGCCGAAGAGCGGTCCGAACAGGCGCGCCGTCGCCTCTCGCGCGATCGACGCGGCGCCGCTGAACTGCCAGCCCTCGGACGCCGGCATCACAGCACCGCCAGGATCCGGATCGCCCAATAGGTGAGAGCGACCGTGATAATGAGCGAATCGATCCGGTCGAGGATGCCGCCGAACCCGGGTAGCCACGCGCCCGCGTCCTTGGCGCCGGCCTCCCGCTTCACCGCCGATTCGAGCAGGTCGCCCCAAAGGCTGCCCGCCGCGACGATCGGGACAAGCGCGGCCACGAAGCCGGCGCCAAAGGTCGGAGCGAGCGCCGGGAGGAACGCAGCCAGGCCGACAGCGGCACCGATGATGTTGCCGGCGACCCCAGCGCGGGTCTTGTTCGGGGAGAGACGCGGTGCGAGCGGCGTCCGGCCGAATGTCCGACCCACGATGAACGCGCCGACGTCCGATGCCGCGCAGGCGACCGCGAGCGCGACGAACAGGGCGATCCCAGGGCCGCCGAGCTCGACCGCGAGGGCAACGCCATGCACGAGGAGTACCGGGACGATCAGGAAACCAACGGCAGCGAAGCCCAGGTCGCGAACCGCTCGCCCCGTGTCCGCCCGGATGACCGGCCACGCCGCGCCGACCAGCACGAGGCCGCCGACGAGCCAGTCGGCCGCGGCGACGCCGAGCATCCCGACCGCCACGACGAGCACGAGGTTCGCCACGAGCATGGAGAGCCGATGGTGGGCGGGCAAGTCGAACAGGCGCGCCCACTCCAGGATGCCGATGGAGCCGAGCAGGGCGATGAGCGTGCCGATTCCAGGCACCCCGGCACGCGCGGCCAGGACGACCAGGATGGCGAGTCCCGCGTAGCTGCCGGCCCGCGAGAGCGCCGTGCGAGGGCTGAGGCCGTCCGCCCGCCCGCGCCGCGCTACCGCGAACAACGCGCCACCCAGTAGCCCAACCGCGGCGATGACCGCCACCGTGATCGTCGCGACGTCGACCGGGTTGGCGAGGCTCACGGCAGCTCGCGGGCTGCGATGATCAGGCGCTCGAGCAGGGTGAGCGCCGTGCCGGCCAGCAGCAGCGGCCCGAAGACGGTCCAGGCGATCGGGCCGGCGACCAGGGCGCCCAACGCGGCGACCGAGAGCAGGATCATCCGCCCGGGCTTCGACAGGACCCCGCGGTAGGTCCGGGAGCCGCCGGCGGCGCGCGTGGTGATGCTCACATAGCTGGCGAGCACCGCCCCGATTACGCCGAGCAGGACGATGACGGGCGAGGCACCCGGCAGGACCGCGACGGGGGCAAGGAAGGCGACGTCGGCAAGTCGATCGCCCAGCTCGTTGAGAAGCTCGCCGCGTGGGTGGCTCCGCCCGCTCTGCCGGGCGAGCGCGCCGTCGAGCAGGTTGAGGAGCAGGCGGAGGCCGGCGAGCAGCGGGATCGCGAGGAGGACCGCGGGGACGTCCGGGGACAGCAGCAGGACGGCGCCGGCAACCGACGCGACCGGGACGGCCGCGAGCGTGACCGCATCCGGCGAGACCCCGGCGCGGTCCAGTTGCCGAACGAGCGGATCGAGCCTGGTGACCAACCCGGCCTTGCCCGCATACAGGTCCACGCGCCTCTCGCCTCCCGTCGGAGCCCGTGACGTTCGCAGCATAGGACGCCGTTCAGCGCCAAACATCACTCGCGGAGTGCCACGCTAGCGGCTTGACTACGATGTTCCGGGAGCGGAGGGGTCCCGGTGGGCTCCCTGGTCTTCAAAATCAGTGGCGCGGCGCTCGGCGTCGCGCGGTGGGTTCGACTCCCATGCGCTCCCGCCAGCCGGAGGGCCTGCCTCGATCATGACTGACACGCCTCGGAAGGCTCACCCGCGGCCGCCGAGCGTCGAGCGGTTGATCCAGGCCGCGCGAGAGCGAGTCGACGGCCGCGATCGCGAGGCGGTCGTGGCGGCCGCCCGCGAGGTCATCGGTGGCGAGCGGAGCCGCCTCGAGACCGGCGCCCTGGCCTCGAAGGTCGACGCCCTGGCTGTCGAGCTGGCGGACCGCCTCGAGGCATGGGACGGCGCGGCTACTAGCGCCCTCGTGCCGGCGATCAACGCCACGGGCGTCCTGTTGCACACCAACCTGGGGCGCGCCCGCTGGCCGCGAGCCGCGATCGAGGCAGCGGCGCGGGCTGCTGCCCGGCCGTCGCTCCTCGAGCTCGACCGGACCACGGGAGCCCGCGGGCGTCGGTTCCGGATCGCGGAAGAGCACGTCATCGCCCTCACCGGCGCGGGGGACGCCCTGTTCGCCAACAACAACGCCGCAGCGGTGGCACTCGCGGTTGGCCTCGCCGGACGCGGCGGCCGCGTCGCCGTCTCCCGCGGCGAGCTGGTCGAGATCGGCGGCGGCGTGCGGATTCCCGAGATCGTACGGCGAGCCGGAGCCCGCCTGGTCGAGGTCGGGACGACGAACCGAACCCGGGTGGAGGATTTCGAGGCGGTTCTTGCCGACGGGACTGCGCGCCTGGTCCTGCGTGTGCACCCCTCGAACTTCGTCCAGGAGGGGTTCGTGGAATCGCCGGATCCGGCGGCCGTCACGGAGCTGGCCCATCGCCACGGCGCGATCGTCGTCGACGATCTGGGCAGCGGTGCCTTCCTCGATACCGCCGCGTTCGGCCTGGCCCACGAGGTGACGCCCCGCGAACGGCTGGCGGCCGGCGCCGATCTCGTGACCTTCTCGGGCGACAAGCTGGTCGGCGGTCCGCAGGTCGGGATCATCGCCGGCCGGGCCGACCTCATCGCCAGGCTCCGGCGCGACCCCCTTGCCCGAGCCGTCCGGCCCGACAAGGTGTTGCTCGCGGCCATCGCGGCCACGCTCGCCCTGTATCGGGCCGGAGTCGCTGCTCGGGACATCCCCGTCTGGCGCCAGCTGGCGATCTCGCTCGACGAGCTCGAGCAACGCACCCATGCGGTGCTGGCCCGCGTCACGCGCGCGGGCGAGCCGGTCCTCCAGGTCGCCGAGATCGAGAGCACCCTGGGCGGGGGCTCACTGCCCGGGCAGACGCTCCCGTCGCGGGGCATCCGGGTCATGACCCCGAGCCCCCACGGGCTGCTTGCCGCGCTGCGCGCCGGCGACCCCGCGGTGGTCGGGCGGATCGAGCGCGACGCGGTCACTCTCGACCTCCGGGCGGTGGACCCGGATGAGGACGCCGGGCTGGCGGCGGCCCTTGACGCGGCGCTCGCCGGCACGGCGGGAGTGAGCCGCTCCCGGGGCGCGGCCGCCTCCCACAACTAGAAGGCCATGCCGACCGTCGTCATCGGGACCGCCGGGCACATCGACCATGGCAAGACGACGCTGCTGCGGGCGCTGACCGGGATCGACGCCGACCGGCTGCCCGAGGAGCGAGCCCGCGGCATGACCATCGATGTCGGCTACGCCCACCTCGTCCTGCCCGATGGATCGGCCCTCGACTTCGTCGATGTTCCCGGCCACGACCGGCTCGTGGGCAACATGCTGGTCGGGGCGGGCGAGATCGACGCGGCCCTGCTCGTCGTGGCCGCCGACGACGGCCCTCGCGCCCAGACGCTCGAGCATCTCGAGCTGCTCGACGCCCTCGGTGTTCGTGACGGCCTGGGGGTGATCACCAAGATCGATCTCGTCGACCTGGCACGGGTGGACGCGGTGACGTCGATGGTCGCCGGCCTGCTCGAACGGACCGGCCTTGCCGGCGCGCCGGTGGTCGCGGCGTCGGCGGAGACCGGTGACGGCCTCGATGCGCTGCGGGCCGAGCTCGTCGCGCTCCGGAACCGCGTCGCGGCACGAAGCCTGACACGGCCGGCCGGCCCACTGCGGCTGGCCATCGATCGGACGTTTGCGATCAAGGGGCGCGGTTCGGTGGTGACCGGGACGCTGCGCGGCGGCTCGATCACGGCTGGGACGACGCTCCGGCTGGAACCGGGCGGGGCCACCGTTCGGGTCCGGGACGTGCAGGTGCACAGCGCGGGGGTCCCGGCGGCCGAGGGCGGCCGGACAGCCCTGAATCTCGCCGGGATCACCCTGGCGGAGCTGCAGCGCGGGCAGGTCC
>DASQFM010000165.1:0-2467 GCA_035633135.1 Candidatus Eiseniibacteriota bacterium | reverse complement strand
CCCCGACCTGATGGCCGAGCTCATCGCCCGCGGCGTGGCCCTCGACCTCTGTCCGACCTCGAATGCCCAGGCCTCGATCGTCCCCTCGGTGGCCGACCATCCCCTCGCCCGGCTCTATCGCGCCGGCGTCCCGGTCACCCTCTCGACCGACGACACCACCGTGTCCGATATCAAGCTGTCCGAGGAGTACGTCCGGGCCGTGGAGCGGATCGGGCTCAGCCTGCCCGAGCTCTGGGCGATCGACCGTTTCGCCCTCGACGTCGCCTTCGCCGATGCCGCCACCCTCGAGCCGATCCGGCAGCGGTTCGACGCCTGGGCAGCCGGCATTCCCGAGCTCCGGGCGACGGCGGATTGAGCCGATGGGCTACGCTCCGGCCCGGATGAATGGACTGCGGTTGGCCAGCCGAGCAAGGCCGAACGTGAGACAAGCGTGAACTGCCCGAACTGCGGGACCCTCAACGAGGCCGGCCGAAAGTTCTGCGGCGAATGCGGAACCCGGCTGGCCGTCACCTGCGCGGTCTGCGGAACGGCCAACGCGCCGGGGGTGCGGTTCTGCGGCGAGTGCGGCAACGCCCTCGCATCGGCCGACCAGGTTTCGTCGACGGCGGGTCCTCGCACGGCACCGCCGACCGCCTCCGCGCCCGAGCGTGCCGCGCCCGTCGCCGAGCGCCGACTGGTCAGCGTCCTCTTCGCCGACCTCGTCGGCTTCACGACGCTGTCGGAAGGCCGCGATCATGAAGAGGTCCGGGACCTCCTGAGCCGCTACTTCGATGCGTCCCGGGAGATCATCGAGCGCTACGGCGGCAGCGTCGAGAAGTTCATCGGCGACGCGGTCATGGCCGTCTGGGGCGCACCCACCGCGCACGAGGACGATGCCGAGCGGGCTGTTCGCGCGGCGCTCGACCTCGTCGAGGCCGTGCCCCGTTTGGGACGCGGGCTCGAGGCGCGGGCCGGCGTCCTCACCGGCGAGGCTGCGGTGACGCTCGGCGCGACGGGCCAGGGGATGGTCGCCGGCGACCTCGTCAACTCCGCCAGCCGGCTGCAGTCGATCGCCCCGCCCGGCGTCGTCCTGGCCGGCGAGTCGACGCAGCACGCGACCGCCAGCTCGATCGCCTATGAGCCTGCCGGCGAGCAGCTGCTCAAGGGCAAGACCGCCCCGGTGCCGGCATTCCGCGCGGTTCGCGTCATCGGCGAGCGCGGCGGCCGCGGTCGGAGCGACCGCCTCGAAGCCGGGTTCGTCGGTCGGGACTCCGAGCTCCGCCTGCTCAAGGACCTGTACCACGCCACGGCTCGTGAGCGGCGCGTGCGACTCGTCTCGATCACCGGCCAGGGCGGTGTCGGCAAGAGCCGGCTGGCGTGGGAGCTCCGGAAGTACGCCGACGGGGTCGTCGAGAAGGTGTGGTGGCACGAAGGCCGCTCGCCCGCCTACGGCGAGGGCATCACCTTCTGGGCCCTCGGCGAGATGGTTCGCTCACGGGCCGGGCTCGTCGAGACCGATGACGAAACGACGACCCGGGCGAAGCTGGCCGAGACGGCCGCCCGCTTCGTGCCCGACATCGAGGAGCGGGAACGGGTCGAGCGCGCGCTGCAGGTTCTGCTGGGCGTCGGCGAAGCGTCGAGCGCAGGCGGCGGCGAGCTGTTCAGCGCCTGGCGGACGTTCTTCGAGCGGATGGCCGGCGACAGCCTTGCCGTCCTCCTCTTCGAGGACCTTCACTGGGCCGACCAGGGGCTGCTCGACTTCATCGACCACATGCTCGAGTGGAGCCGGAACGTCCCGATCCTGATCATCACCCTGGCCCGGCCGGAGCTCCTCGAACGGCGGCCCGACTGGGGCGCTGGCCGCCGGAACTTCCTGGCCCTCGACCTGGGACCCCTCGAGACCGACGTCATGCGCGAGCTCCTCGCCGGGTTCGTTCCGGACCTGCCGGACGCGGCGGCCCGGACGATCGTCGGACGGGCCGAGGGCATCCCCCTGTATGCCGTCGAGACGATCCGGATGCTGGTCGCCGAAGGCCGCCTCCGCGAGCGCGATGCCGGTGGCTTCGAGCCGACTGGCGAGCTCGGCGAGCTGGCTATCCCCGAGACACTGCACGCCCTGATCGCGGCGCGGCTGGACGGGCTCGATCCCGCCGAGCGGGCGCTCATCCAGGACGCCGCCGTCCTGGGCCAGAGCTTCACGCCGGCCGGCCTCGCGGCGGTGTCCGCGCTGGCGCCGGCCGAGCTGGAGGCGCGCCTGCGGGTCCTCGTCCGATCCGACCTGCTGCGCGAGGAGATCGACCCCCGCTCGCCGGAGCGCGGCCAGTACGAGTTCGTGCAGGCCCTCATTCGCGAGGTCGCCTACTCCACCCTGGCGCTGAAGGACCGCCGGACCCGGCATCTCGCGGCCGCGCGCTTCTTCGAGTCGCTGGGCGAGGAGGAGCTCGCCGGCGCGCAGGCCGCCCACTACCTCGCGGCCTACCGGGCCACG
>DASQFM010000164.1:0-8447 GCA_035633135.1 Candidatus Eiseniibacteriota bacterium | reverse complement strand
CAGCAGCGACCGACCGGTGATCTCGGGCCAGGCCGGCAGGCCGGCCAGCTCGAGGATCGTCGGCGCGACGTCGGCCAGGACCCCGTCCGCCAGGGTCCTTCCTTCGACCGCCGACCCGGCGATCACGATCGGCACCGGGTTCAAAGAGTGCGCGGTCACCGGGCTGCCGTCCGGCGTCCGCAGCTCGTCCGCATTGCCATGATCGGCGGTAATCAGGAGGACGCCCGACCCGGCGTCGAGGCGGTCGAGTGTCACGTCGGCGCTGTCCGGTGCCGCCCCGAGGACGGCGTCGGCGACGCGGGCCAGGCAGGCGTCGATCACCTCGAGCGCGCGGACGGTGGCGTCCCAGACGCCGGTGTGCCCCACCATGTCCGGATTCGCGTAGTTGGCCACGATGAAGTCGTAGCGACCCGAGCCGATCGCGTCGACCAGGGCGTCGGTCACGCCCGGGGCGCTCATCTCGGGCTGGAGGTCGTAGGTCGCGACCTTCGGGCTCGCGACCAGTGTCCGATCCTCGCCCGGGAAGGGCTCCTCGCGGCCGCCGTTGAAGAAGTAGGTGACGTGCGCGTACTTCTCCGTCTCGGCCAAGTGGAACTGGTGCCAGCCGGCGTCCGCGAATGCGGCCGCGAGACAGCGCGCCTGCTCCGGCGGAAAGGCGACGCTGACCGGCAGGCCGGCCTCGTAGTCGGTGAGGGTGACCACGTGGAGCGCCGAGGGCGGGGGCGTGCCGTCGGGGGCCCGCCGATCGAAGCCATCGAAGACAGGATCGGCGAGCGCGTGGGTCAGCTGCCGCGCCCGATCCGCCCGAAAGCTCAGGTGGACGACCGCCTCGCCGGTGCGCAGGCCGCCGTCGACTGAATCGATCGCGGTCGGGCGGACGAACTCGTCGGACTCGCCTCGCTCGTAGGCCGCCTCCACGGCTGCCGCAGCCGTCGGAGCGTGCTCACCCACCCCGTGCACGATCGCGTCGTAGCCCGCTTCCGTGCGGTCCCAGCGATGGTCCCGATCCATGGCGAAATAGCGACCGCCCACGGAGGCGATCCGGGCGTTCGGATGGCGCGCGAGCAGCCCCGCCTCGAGCTCCTGGATGAAGCTCAGGCCCGAGCGCGGCGGCGTATCGCGACCGTCGAGCAGCGCGTGGACCCGGACCGAGGGCACACCACGCTGCGCCGCCAGCTCGACCAGCGCGAGGAGGTGCCGGTCATGCGCGTGGACGCCGCCCGGCCCGACCAGGCCGATGGTGCTCAGACGACCGGTGCCGGCGATCGCGAGATCGCATGCCTCTACGAGGGCGGGGCGCTCGAAGAACGATCCGTCGGCGATGGCGGCATCGATCCGGGGCAGGTCCTGGAGGACCGGCCGGCCGGCCCCGAGGTTGAGGTGGCCCACCTCGGAGTTGCCCATCTGGCCGGGCGGCAGGCCCACCGCTTCCTGCGAGGCCTGCAGAACCGCGTTGGGCCAGTGGGCGAGGAGGCCCCGCCACGTCGGCATGCGCGCGGACTGGATCGCGTCGGCCGCGGGATCGCGCCCGATCCCGAACCCGTCCAGGACGACCAGCACGATCGGACGTGGTCGCACGAGGTTCGACCGCGCGGGCTGGGCCAGGGTCACGCGCGGGTTCGCGTCAAGCGCGCCGGTCACGCCCTGGTCGCGCCTTCGCGGGCGCGGGCCGTCACCGCGGCGCGGGCCACGATGCCGGCCATCTCGTCGGGCTTGAGGGAGGCACCACCGACCAGCGCGCCGTCGATCGCGTGCTCGGCCAGGAACTCGCCGATCGCAGCGGAGGTCACGCTCCCGCCGTACAGGATCGGCACTGCATCGCCGCCGTCGGGGAAGCCGAGCGCGCCGAGGGTGGATCGAATGGCGTCGGCCATCGCGGCCGCGTCCGAGCCCCTGGCGGTCCGGCCGGTTCCGATCGCCCAGACCGGCTCGTAGGCGATCGTCAGCCAGGGCAACGAGCCATCCATGCCCAGGTTCCGTGGATCCGCCCCGCTGAGGCAGGCCCGGACCTGTCGATCGACGACCTCGAGGGCCCGCCCCGCCTCGCGTTCGGCCAGCTGCTCGCCGACGCACAGGATCGTTCGCAGGCCGTGCGCGCGAGCGGCCAGCAGCTTCCGGCCGATCACCTCGTCGGTCTCGCCGGCGTCGCGCCGCCGCTCCGAGTGGCCGACGATCACCCAGGTCGCAAGGCCGATGAGCATCGGCGCCGAGATCCAGCCGGTGTAGGCGCCGGCGGGCTCGTGATGGACGTCCTGGGCGCCGACGAAGACGCCCTGCCCATCGGGTGCTGCGACATCCGCCGTCGCGAGGGCATCACGCACCACCGCTAGGCAGACGAACGGTGGGCAGAGGACCCGGACGACGCTCGACTCCCGCGTCCGGCCGGCGATCGTGACCGCCAGCGCGGCCGCGTCCGCCGGCGTCGTGTTCATCTTCCAGTTGCCGGCGACGATGACGGGCCGCATCGCCCGAATCATGCCAGAGGCCTGGCCTCGTCCTCCGACACCGCCACTCGCTCCAGCCGGTCGAGCGCGCGCTGGACCGCGGACCGGTGCACCGCGAGACGAGATGCCAGGTCGCTGAGCGTGGCGTCCGGCATCTCCCGCCGCGCGGCCGCGACCATTCGGACTACGCCGGGCTGCTCGCCGAGCCGACCCCGCGCCTCCAGCGACTCGATGGCCATGAGCTGCCGGCCCGCGGCGGCGACCGAGCGCCGCACGTTCGAGGACTCGGCATTGATGATCCGGTTGAGCTCGCCGCGGAGCGTCCGGGAAACCTGGCGGGCCTCGATCTCCAGCAGCGTCGGGCTGGCGCCGATCCGCCGCAGGAACGTTCCGACGATCATGCCGCTCTTCCAGGTCACCACGCCGTGGCGACGCCGGATCCGCCACGACGCCGGCATCCCGGCCGCGCCCAGGCGCGCGGCGAGGATCGGCGCCTCGACCGGCGTAACGACGAACTCCAGGTGGGTCCGGCCATTGGCGACGCTGAGCGAGCCGCGATCGAGGAAGATGCCGCGAAGCCAGGCCATCCGGCAGTGCTCCGGCCGGCCGTCCCAATCGAAGCCGGCGACCGCAGAGAGGCCGGCTGCCGCCGGTTCCGGTCTGGTGCCGACCGCCCGTTTGGCGCCGGCACCTGCCGGTGTCGCCGGTTCCGGGACCGGATCGGTGCGGCCGCGGCGCGCGAGGCGCACCGCCAGGCGGGCGACGACCGGGTCCCACGACCGACCGCCGGCGCCGAGCCCGACCCGCTCCGCCTCGCGATCGCACGGCCGCGAGGGATCGATCGCCGCCAGCTCACCCCGCAGCGCCGCGACGAGATCCCGATCGGCCGCGGTCATCCCTCAGGCGCTGCGTGCCTGGCCCGGTCGCAGGCCGCGCCGCGGCCGGCGCGCGGCGGCCTCGAGCTCACAGGCGCGGAGCACGGCAGCGGCCAGCCGGGCCGACTCATGATGGTGTGCGTTCGCCGGATCCACGACGTCGTCAGTCGCCAGGTGTGGGACCGGATCGACGGCGGGGGGCCAGCGGAGCTTGACGGGCTCGGCGTGCCATTCGGCCGGCGTCTGGGCGTCAAAGCGGTCGTTGGCCAGGGCCAGGTCGACGATCCCCGGCGAGGTGTGGGCCACGAGCGCTTCGATGTGGTCGGCGAGGTCGTAGCCGGCGGTCTCGCCGACCTGCGTCGCGACGTTGCAGACGTAGATCCGGATGGCCGATGCCGCGGCGACCGCGTCGCGGATCTCGGGGATCAGCAGCACCGGCAGAACGCTCGTGTAGAGGCTGCCCGGCCCGATGACGATGATCTCCGCGTCGGCGATCGCCACGAGCGCGTCATTCGAAGCGGCCACGTCCTGGGGCGTGATCCACACCCGCTCGACGGCCGGCTCGCGCCCGACCGACGACTGGCCGGAGACGATGACGCCGTTGCGGGTCCGGGCATGCAACGTGATCGGGGTCGGCGAGGCCGGTACCACCCGGCCGCGAACGGCCAGGACCCGGTTCATCGTCCGGACCGCCTGCTCGAAGTCGCCGCCCTCGACCGCGGTCAGCGCCGCTATCAGGAGGTTGCCGATGGCATGGCCGCCGAGGCCGCCCGGTTCGGTCTCGATCGGGCCAGGCTCCCCGACCGGCTGGTGGCCGCCCGGGAATCGGTAGCCCAGCAGCTCGCTCATCAGCGGCTCGGCGTCGGCCAGGGCGGCGATGCAGTTGCGGATGTCGCCAACGGCCGGGATCCCGAGCTCGTCGCGCAGGGTTCCCGAGGAGCCGCCGTCGTCGGCCACGGTCACGATCGCGGTCAGGTTGCTGGTGTGCTCCTTCATCCCTCGGAGGAGGGTCGAGAGGCCCGTCCCGCCGCCGATCGCCACCACCCGGGGCCCGCGGGCCAGGAAGCGCTTCTGGTAGATGACCTCGACCAGCGGCTGGTCCTCGGCAGCCCGCAGCGGCCCGGTGATCGCGAGGAGCACCCGATAGCCGCCAATCACGACCATCGCAATCCCGACGATCGCGATGATCAAGCCGCGGACCGCAAACGGCAGGAACTGGAGGGTGACCAGGTCGACGACGGTCTGCCCGAACCCGCCCGGCTGGAGGTCGCGCGTCACCTGGCGCAGGAACTGCGCGCCGGCGAGGGCGAGCAGCAACAGCCCCGCGAACACGAGCCCGAGCCAGCGCTTGATGCCCATCCCGGGCACCAGCCAGCGGCGGAGTTGCATCACGTTCTCAAGCGGGCTCCAGCTCCCGATGGAAGACCGAGACCGGCTCGTCACCCCGCGCGCGCAGCCAGGCCGCGAGCTCCTCGCCCAGCACGATCGAGCGGTGGCGACCACCCGTACAGCCGATGCCGATCGTCAGGCGGCTCTTGCCCTCGGCTTCGAAGGCCGGAATCGCGAATTCCAGCATCTCCTCGATGAGCTCGACATACCGACTCGCGCCGTCCTGGCCCATCACGTAGTCGCGGACCGGCTCGGTCAGGCCCGATAGCTCGCGCAGCTCCGGCACGTAGTAGGGGTTCTGGAGGAAGCGGGTGTCGAAGACCAGGTCGGCCTCCAGAGGGATGCCGAGCTTGAAGCCGAACGTGATGACCTGGATCGTCATCTTGCCCGGCTGCAGGTCGCCGAGGCGAGCGAAGATCCGCTCCCGAAGCTCGCGCAGTGAGAGCTCCGAGGTGTCCAGAACGAGATCGGCGTCCATCCGGATGGGATCGAGCAGCCGGCGCTCGGCATGGATCGCCGCGGCGATCCCCTGCCCGTCGGCCAGTGGATGGCGATGCCGGGTCTCCGAGAAGCGCCGGATCAGGACGTCGTCGCGAGCCTCGAGGAACACGACCTGTGGTCGGATGCCGCGGCCCTCGAGCGCGCCACGCATGGCCCGATAGGCCGTCTCGGCATCGCCGGCCCGGACGTCGAGCACGATCGCCACGCGCGCGAACCGCTGCGGCTCGGTCGTCACGAGCTCCGCCAGCTCCGGCAGCAGCTCCGCCGGCAGGTTGTCGACGACGGTGTAGGCGAGATCCTCGAACAGCTTCGCGGCGGCGGTCTTGCCGCCGCCGGAGAGGCCGCTCAAGAGGACGACGTGGGGTTTCACTCGCTCGTCCGCGGCGGTCGCCAGCTCGGACGTCGGAGCGGACGTCACGGGGGACGCGTCTGACGTCATCCCGGTCGTGGTCGCAGCACTCTTCGCTCCTGTCACCATGAGTCGAAGTCTACGGCGGGATCGAGCCAGGTCCCCTTCGATTGTGCTGCTGCTGCACGAATTCGACGTGGTTCCTGGCGGGACTGCGCCCTCAGCGCAGCCACCTCGTCGCTATGTACCGCTGGGAGCACGACCGCGACAATCTTTGTCGCGGCGCGGGCCTGGACCACGCCGCTGTCAGCCCCAAGTGGTCGCACTGGTGTCCCTGGCGGCACAAATCGACGGTGTTCGACGGTGAAACTCGGTCGGTTGACATGAAGCCCGTCGGTTTCGTGCTGTGGACTGCACAAAGAAGGCCTCTGTCGCGCGAGCCCCAAACGCCGCCAACGCCCCTCAGCGCCCGCTCCGGCGGATGACGAGGACTGTCAGCTCGAACAGCAGGTAGAGCGTCACGCCCAGGACCGCCGGGCTGACCAGGTCGCCGCCGGGCGTTGCCACCGCCGAGAAGATCGCGACCGCGAGGAGGACCACCCGCCGCGACCGGCGCAGGCGAGCCGAGGTCACGATCCCGACCCGCGACAGGCCGACCAGCAGGATCGGAAACTCCATCAGGATCCCGAAGGCGAGGAAGAGCGTCGTGACGAAGTCGAAGTACTCGCGGATGGAGAGCAGCGGCTGGAGATCCGGGGTCAGGAAGCTCAGCAGGAAGGCGGCCGCGAACGGCAGCACGACGTAGGCCACCCCGACGCCGAGCAGGAAGAAGGCGAGGGCCGCCGGGATCCAGGGCAGGATGGCCCGTCGCTCGGTCCTCGTGAGCCCGGGGGCGACGAAGCGCCAGACGTGCCACAGCCAGACCGGCATCGCCAGGATGATCCCGGCCACCAGGGCGATCCGGAGCCGGATGGCGAACGGGTCGCCGATCGAGGTCACTACCAGCGGCAGCTCCGGCGGCAGCGGGTAGCGCAGGATCGAGATGATCCGCTCGCTCAGGGCGAAGCCGATGAGGCTCCCGACCGCGACCGCGGCAATTGACCAGATCAGCCGGCCCCGCAGCTCGGCGAGGTGGTCGACCAGAGACATGACGGCCGCGGGCTCGGCCGGCGCTGCGGCGGGTGGAGGGAGGGCCGAGGTTGCCGCCGATTCGGTTTGGGCCGCCAGGGCTCCCGGGGCCCGCGCGGCAGGCACCGGCGGCTCTCCCGCGATCGGAAGCTGGCCCGCGGTCGGCTCGTCGGCGGTCATCGTGCCCGGGGCGCGGCGGAGCCGCTAGCCGGCGGTCGCGTCGCGGTCGGCTCGAGTGGTCGGTTCGGCGGTCGCTTCCGGCGAAGCGCCGGTGACGGGCGGAGCCACGGCCTCCGACGGCGTGGGCGGCACCGGGGTGCTTGGTGCGGGCACCGCGGTCTGGGCCTCCGGGGTGACGGGCGGAACCGCAACGCCCAAGACCGGCGCGGTGGTCGGTGGCGCCATCTGGCCCGTCGTTGCCGCGGTCGGTGGCGCCATCTGGCCCGCCGTCGCCCCGGTCGACACGTCGACCTTGCCGGCATCGGAGATGTCGGTCGCGGCCTTGCGGAATTCGCGGAGGCTCTTGCCGAGCGACTGGGCCACATCGGGCAGCCTGGCTGGCCCCAGCAGGACCAGGGCGATGATCAGGATAAGGATGAGCTCGCCGGGTCCGATGTTGAACGGCATGGGACGCCTTGCAGGACCTCTGGAATGGGGTCGGGAATCCGGTCTCCGGCCGGCGACTACGGTAGCACAGGGAGCCTGGTGGCCCAGCTCGCGGCGGCCTCCGCGAGGCGGCGTTCCAGCTCCCGCGCGGGTCGTCCTGCGGCCCCGGAATGTTGCCCATCCGGGTCTGTCGCAGCCCCCGCGATGCCCCGTGAAACGCTCACCAGCAATCCCCCGCCGGGACGCCGGCTGGCCGGGTCAGCCGTCGCCCGGCCGAACTCCATCACGGCCCCGACATCGCCACCCTGGGCGCCGACGCCCGGAACCAGGAAGGCCAGTCCGGGCGCGATCTCACGCGCCTTCGCGAGCTCCAGCGGCGCGGTGGCCCCGACGACCAGGCCGACGGTGCCGCCGGGGCCCCAACCCGCGGCGACTCGGGCCACGCGCGCCCACAGCGGCTCGCCATCGACGGGCAGATCCTGGAGCTCGCCCGCCCCGGGGTTCGAGGTTCGGCACAGGACGTAGGCAAACCGATCGACTCGTTCGAGCAACGGCGCAATCGCTCCTTCGCCGAGGTACGGGCTCACCGTGACCGCGTCGGCGCCGAGGACGTCGAACAGCGCGACCGCCTGGCGCGCGACGGTCGAACCGATGTCGCCGCGCTTGGCATCGGCGATCACGGGAATCCCGGGCGGGATCGCCGCCCGAACGCGCTCCAGGGCGCCGATACCGGCGGAGCCGTACGCCTCGAAGAACGCCAGATTGATCTTGACCGCGGCGGCCAGTGGCGCGGCGGCGTCCACCAGCAGGCGGGCGAACCGCTCGATGCCGTCGACGTCGCGGCCGAAGCCGGCGGGGAGTGCCTCCGGGTCGGGATCGATCCCGACGCAGAGCACGGTACCGATCGCCGCCGTTCGCGCTCCGAGGCGCGCCAGGTACGTCCCCTCAGTGGCCATGCGAACCCCCTCGACCCGGCATCGCCCTAGCTCGGAGTCGCCGAGCTCTCGGCCCCCGAGCCTCCCGGCTCGGACGGCGTCGAGGTCGGCGGTGGCGTCGGCATCTCGTCGGCCGGGATGAACCAGGACGGGTGCGAAGCAGCGTCCAACCCTGCCGAGAGCGTGATCGCCAGTGGCGAGCCGACCGTCCAGGTCGGGC
>DASQFM010000163.1:0-8433 GCA_035633135.1 Candidatus Eiseniibacteriota bacterium | reverse complement strand
TGACGACGGGGGTCGGCGCGCTGGCCGACCGATCGATTGCGGCGGACGACGCCGCGCGCCTCCAGGAGAACCTCCTCGTCAGCCACGCGGCGGGGGTGGGGGAGCCGCTGCCGCGGGAGATCGTGCGGGCGATGCTGCTGCTGCGGGCCAACACCCTCGCGCTCGGCTTCTCGGGCGCCCGTCCGCTCGTCGTCGAGCGCCTCCTGGACTTCCTGCGGCTGGGCATCCACCCGGTTGTCCCGGCCCAGGGGTCTGTCGGCGCCTCGGGGGACCTGGCGCCCCTGGCGCACCTTGCCTTGCCGGTGATCGGGCGGGGCCAGGTGGAGCTCGGCGGCCAGGTCGTCCCGGCGCTCATCGCCCTGCGGGAGACCGGGCTCGAGCCGCTGACCCTCGGGGCCAAGGAAGGCCTGGCGCTGCTCAACGGGACCCAGCTGATGACGGCCCTTGGGGCCCTGGTGGCCGTGGACGCCGAACGGCTGCTGCGGACGGCGAGCGTCGCCGCGGCCATGAGTGTCGAGGCGCTGCTGGGCACCGAGATCGCCTTCGCCGAGGCATACCAGCGCGCCCGACCGCACCCCGGCCAGGCGGCCGTTGCGGCCGAGCTCCGCTGGCTCCTCCGCGATAGCGGCCTGCAGCGTGGCCATCACGACTCAACCCACAAGGTCCAGGACCCGTATTCGCTGCGCTGCGTCCCGCAGGTCCACGGCGCCGTCCGCGACGCCCTGGACTATCTCGGCCGGGTCCTGGCGATCGAGATGAACTCGGCCACCGACAACCCGCTCGTCTTCCCGGACGGCGGCGTGACGGATGCCGGCGCGTCGGCAACCGGCGGTGGCCTGGTCATCTCCGGCGGCAACTTCCACGGGGAGCCGGTCGCGCTCGCCCTCGACTTTGCCAAGCTGGCCCTCGCCGAGCTGGGCTCGATCAGCGAGCGGCGCACCGCGCTGCTGCTGGACCCGCACCTCAACGGCGGGTTGCCGGCGTTTCTCGGCTCTGGCTCCGGGCTGGAAACCGGGCTGATGCTGCTGCAGTACACCGCCGCCGCGCTGGTCTCGGAGAACAAGGTCCTGGCCCACCCGGCGACGGTCGACTCGATCCCGACCAGCGCCAACCAGGAGGACCACGTCTCGATGGGGCCGATCGCCGGACGGCATGCCCGCGCGGTGCTCGAGCATGTTGAGCGGATCGTCGGGATCGAGCTGCTGTGCGCGACCCGCGCCCTCGAGCTGCGGCTGGCGACCCTGGTGGATTCGTCGGCCGGGGTCGGGGTGGCGGCCGCCCTGGCGCAGGTTCGCGCTGTGGTGCCGGCCTGGGAGCGGGATCGCGAGCCCGGTCCGGACCTCGAGGCGGTGACGCGGCTCGTCCACTCCGGTGAGCTGGCAGCGCTGGCGGCTCCGGCCCTGGATCGAGGCTAGCGCGGCCGGGCGATGGCGAGCATTCGGATCCTCGACGTCACCGATCGAACGGGCTTCGATCGGATCCCGCCCTGCGCCGACCCCGGCTTCGACCATCGGACCTGCGATTACTGGGAGGACGAGGTCCGCGGCTCGAAAGCCGCCCGGCTGGCGTGGCTGCAGGCCAATCCCGCCCCGGAGCGGCCGCCGCGACCGAGCAACCCCTTCGCGTCCGCCGAAACGGCGCCGCGGTTCAACCCGTTCGATCCGCGGGCCGCGGCGGCGGCCGGGCGAGGCAAGGGCTTCGACCCCTTCGCCACGGACGACGAGGCCGACGACGATGCCGCCGGCGATGCGGCGCCCGACAATCCGTTCCTGCCACGGCGCGAGCGGCGGCCCGCCGTCGGCTGGGACGCGCCGCGGAAGCTCCAGCTGCTGGGACGGGGCCTGGGCATCTTCGGCACCTACGCCAAGGTCCTGGAACGCGACGACCAGCCGGCCGTCTACTGCCAGTTCGGACCGCTGTCGGCCTACCCGCGGGCGCAGCGAGTTCGCGACCTCTATCCCCAGCTGCCCAGCGCGCCGCTGCCCGCCGTCATCACCTGCGTCGCCAGCACGGCGGCCGCGCGGCGCCAGGGCCTGGCGAAGCAGCTCGTCCTGGCGGTCGTCGACGATCTCGCGAGCCGGGGGTTCTCGGCCGTCGAGGCCTATCCGGAGCCGGGTGTCCGGCTCGACGCGACGAGCGCGGCCAACCCCGACTTCTGGCTGACCTGCGGATTCGGCGTCGCGGTCGACGACCGGCAGTTCCCGGTCGTCAGGCGGGAGCTCTGATGGCGAGCCCACCCGCGGCCCGCGCCCGGGCCGGCAAGCGCCCGATACGAGCGATGCGAGCCTTGCGAGCCCGAGGTCGGGGGCGGCTCGGGCTGGTCATCCTCGCCGCCGTCGTCGCACTCTTGCCGGGGTGCACGGTCGACTCGTCGACCCCGCTGCCGCCGGCGCCCGGCCCGACGCTCGAGCCGCCGGGGACCGTCGGTCCGCCGGCAACCAGCAGCTCGCTGGGACCCGGCGAGGCCGTCGTCATCGACACCGCGTTGCTCGCCGTGCTGCCGGCTGCGGTTGACGGGGTCCCGGTGACCGAGTCCACGGACGGCGAGGCCGACGCCATCGCGAATCCCCAGCTGCCCGGGATCGCCAGCGCCCTGGCAGCCGGCCTCGCCGTGGATTCGGCATCGAGCAACTTCGTTTACGCGGTCGTCGTGCGCCTCTTGCCCGGCGGGTTCGACGACATCCGCTTCCGGGACTGGCGCGACTCGTACGACGAGGGTGCCTGCTCCGGGGCGGGCGGCGTGATGGGTCACGCCCAGGCGGAGATCGCCGGCCGGGCGGTGTTCATCGGCACGTGCGAGGCCGGCGTCCGGACCTACCACGCCTGGATCACCGACAAGGATCTGCTCGTCTCGGCGTCGGCCGCCGGCGATCGTCGCCTCGGCGAACGCCTGATGGCCGGCCTCCGGCCGTGAGCGACCTCGGAACCTCCGCCCTGCCCGGACCCGCCGCGGTGCCCGGAGCCTCGGCCCAGCCCCGCGACTCCGCCCTGCCCGGCGCCCGACCCGTCCGCGCGCCCCGCGGGACGGAGCTGTCGTGCCGAGGCTGGGGCCAGGAAGCGGCACTGCGGATGCTGATGAACAACCTCGACCCGGAGGTGGCCGAGGACCCCGACGCGCTGGTCGTCTACGGCGGCACGGGGCGAGCCGTCCGCAGCTGGGCCGCCTTCGACGTGATCGTTCGCGAGCTGCGCCGGCTCGGCGACGACGAGACGCTGCTCGTCCAATCCGGCAAGCCCGTCGGGGTGCTGCAGACCCACGAGTGGGCGCCACGCGTCCTCATCGCCAACTCCAACCTCGTCGGGCATTGGGCGACCTGGGAGCACTTTCGGGAGCTCGAGCGAGCCGGCCTGATGATGTACGGTCAGATGACCGCCGGGTCGTGGATCTACATCGGGACCCAGGGCATCCTCCAGGGCACCTACGAGACGTTCGCCGAGCTGGCGCGGCAGCATTTCGGCGGGTCGCTCCGCGGTCGCATCACCCTCACCGCCGGCCTCGGCGGGATGGGCGGCGCCCAACCGTTGGCGGTCACGATGAACGACGGCGTCTGCCTGGCCATCGAGGTCGATCCGGCGCGGGCCGGGCGACGGCGCGAGATCGGCTATGTCGACGTCCTCACCGAGGATCCCGCCGAGGCACTGGCGGCCGCGCGCGCGGCCGCCGCGGCCGGTGAAGCCACCTCGATCGCCCTCGTCGGCAACGCGGCCGAGATCGAGCCGGCCTGGGCGCGCGCCGGCGAGCACTTCGACGTCGTGACCGACCAGACGTCGGCCCACGACGCGCTGGCCGGCTACGTTCCGGCCGAGATCTCGCTGGCCGACGCCCGAACGCTGCGCGACGCCCAGCCGGACGAGTACACGCGGCGGTCGATGCGCTCGATGGCCGACCACGTTCGGGCCATGCTCGAGTTCCAGCGCCTCGGCGCTGTGGTCTTCGATTACGGCAACAACCTGCGCGCGCAGGCCAAGGATGCCGGCGTCGCCGATGCCTTCGACTACCCGGGCTTCGTCCGGGCGTTCATCCGGCCCCAGTTCGCCGAGGGCCGCGGGCCGTTCCGCTGGGCGGCGCTGTCGGGCGATCCGGCCGACATCCTGCGAACGGACCAGACGATCCTGGAGCTCTTCCCGGACGACCCGGGCCTCCGTCGCTGGATCACCCTGGCCGAGGCCAGGGTCCCCTTCCAGGGTCTGCCGGCCCGCATCTGCTGGCTCGGCTACGGGGAGCGGGCCAAGGCGGGGCTCGCGTTCAACGAGCTGGTCCGGAGCGGTGAGGTCGCGGCGCCGATCGTGATCGGGCGCGATCACCTCGACTCGGGCTCCGTGGCGTCGCCCAATCGTGAGACCGAGGCGATGCTCGACGGCAGCGATGCGGTGGCCGACTGGCCGCTCCTCAACGCGCTGGTCAACACCGCCGCCGGCGCGACGTGGGTCTCGATCCACCACGGCGGCGGCGTCGGTATCGGCTACAGCCAACATGCGGGGATGGTGGTCGTGGCCGACGGCACCGACCTGGCGGCGCAGAAGCTGGAGCGCGTCCTGACCACCGACCCGGCGATGGGCGTGCTGCGCCACGCCGACGCGGGCTACGAGCGGGCGATCGAGGTCGCCCGGGAGCGGGGTGTCCGGATCCCGATGCTGGAGTAGGCCGAGAAGTCCAGCGACGGCCCATTCCGACCGGCTCCGCGATGGGGCCAGATCCGGGCGCGCCGGGCGTGGCAGGATGCGGTGATGCTGGTCGAAGCCGTCCCCAACTACTCCGAGGGTCGGCGGCCCGAGGTGGTCGATCGGCTCGCCGCGGCCGTCGTCGCCACGCCCGGCGCCCACCTGCTGGACCGGACGAGCGACCCGTCCCACAACCGCTCGGTCCTGACGATCGCCGGGGAGGCTCCGGCCGTCGAGGCCGCGCTGGAGCGAACGATCGAGGTATCGATCCGCGACATCGACATGGAGCGCCACACTGGCGAGCATCCCCGGATCGGGGCGGTGGACGTCATCCCATTCGTGCCGCTCGGGACGACGACCCTGGCCGAGTGCGTCGACCTCGCCCGCTCGTTCGGCCGCCGCATCGCCGAGCGCTTCGAGCTGCCGGTGTATCTCTACGCTCGCGCCGCGATGCGCCCCGAACGGGTGCGCCTCGCCGACGTCCGGCGCGGCGGCTACGAGGCCATTCGCGACGAGATCGGGCTCGGCGATCGCGAGCCCGATTTCGGGCCGGCCCGGACGCATCCCAGGGCCGGGGCGGTCGCGGTCGGCGCGCGGCCGTTCCTCATCGCCTGGAACATCAATCTCGAATCGACTGACCTCGAACTCGCCCGGCGGATTGCCCGGTCGGTGCGCGAGTCCTCGGGCGGCTTCCCGGCCGTGCAGGCCAGCGGCTTCTGGATCGCCGAGCTCGGCTGCGCCCAGGTGTCCATGAACGTGCTCGACTTCGCGGTCACGCCGATGTGGCAGGTGTTCGAGGCCGTCCGTGACCTGGCGGTCGAGGCGGGCGCCGGCATCCGCGAATCGGAGCTGATCGGGCTCGCCCCGATGGCCGCGTTCGACGCCGTCGCCCTGCACGCGGGGGTGCCGGCCAGCGCGCCGCTCGATGCGCGTTTCGCCGCCGCCGCGACCTTCCTGCAGCTGCGGGAACCCCATGCCGAGATGGCCCTCGAGCTCCGTCTCGCCGCGGTCCACGACGGCCCGGGGACCAGATGACCCTGCGGCTGATCCAGGGCGGGCAGGCTGCCCGCGGCCAGCCCGGCTTGCTGATCGAGGGCGCCCGGGAGGTCGTGACGATGGCCGGCGGCCTCCGGTCCGGATCCAGCCAGGCCGATCCGGCCGCGCTGTCGGCCGACACCGTCGACCCTGTCGCTCGCGAAGCGCTGGTCGTCGCCTGCTGGGAAGGGCGGATCCTGGCCGCCGGCCCGCGGGCCGAGCTGCTCGCGGCGCTCGAGGGCAGCGGCTATCCGATTGCCAGGTTCGGGCGCCTCGACGCGGCCGGCGGGACGGTGACTCCGGGCCTTGTCGACCCGCACACCCACCTGCTCTTCGCCGGCTCCAGGGAGGGCGAGCTCGTGCTGCGTCAGCAGGGCGCGGGCTACCTGGACATCCTGGCCGCCGGCGGCGGGATCCTCTCCACGGTGGCCGCCACCCGCGCTGCTTCAAGCGAGGACCTCGAGGAGCATGGCCGGCGCTGGCTGTCCGAGATGCTCTCCCATGGGACCACGACCGTCGAGGCGAAGTCGGGCTACGGCCTGGATCTGGCGACCGAGCTGCGCCTCCTCGATGTTGCCCACCGCCTCGGTGAGGAAGGGCCGGTGGACGTGCTTCCAACCTGGCTGGGCGCGCACGCCGTTCCGCCCGAGTTCCGCGCCCGGCCCGACGGCGCCGAAGCCTTCGTCCGCTACCTGCTGGAGGAGCAGCTGCCCGGGGTGGTGGCCCAGGGCCGGGCGCGTTTCGCCGACGTGTTCTGCGAGCTGGGGGTCTTCAGCGCCGACCAGTCGCGCCGGATCCTGGATGCCGCAGCGCGGCTCGGCCTCGCACCCCGCCTGCACGCCGACGAGATCGCACCGAGCGGCGGCGCCGAGCTCGCCGCGGAGATCGGCGCCCTCTCGGCGGACCACCTCGCGAGGCCATCGCCGGCGGGCATCGATGCCCTCGCCGCGGCGGCGGCCAGCGGCAGCCCGGTCGTGGCGACCCTGCTGCCCGCCACGACGTGGTTCCTGATGCACGAGACGTATGCCCCGGCGAGAACGTTCATCGAGCGCGGCGTGCCGATCGCCCTGGCCACCGACTTCAATCCCGGGACCTCGCCGACCGCCAGCCTGCCGTTCGTGATGACCGTCGCCTGCCTGGAGCTGAAGCTCACCCCGTCGGAGGCGCTCGCCGGGGTGACCATCAACGCCGCCCACGCTCTCGGGATCGGCGGGGAGGTCGGCTCGATCGAGCCGGGCAAGGTGGCCGATCTCGTGATCTGGCGGGTCCCCGACCATCGCCAGATTCCCTATTGGCCGGCGGCCGACCTCGTTCGTTCGGTGATCAAGCGCGGCCGGGTCGTCCTGGAGCGTGGGATCGCCGGCTGATTCTCCGCGGTCGCGTCGCTCAACCGCGTGACTTCGCTCAACCCCGTCGCGTCAGACCTTGCCGCGCGACTCCAGCACCACGGTCATGGTCTCCTGGGGCACGGTCGAGATCGTCACCGTGAGCTTCGGCTGGGGAATCGGCTCGCCGCCCATCTCGTGGAAGAACTTGGCGAGCGCCTCGGCACAGTCGGCCTCGTCGTCGCAGACCGGCATCGCCACGACGATCTTCGGATCCAGCTGGGCGATCAGCTCGGCCGCCCTGGTCGCGGTGAGATGACCCCCGACGGGGACGCAGGCGATCTCGACCGTGCCGATATCGCCGAGCTTCTCCTCGCTCAGGAGATGGCCGATATCGCCGAGATGGATAGTGTGCAGCCCGTCGAGCTCCACGACGAAGGCAGTGCCGCGACGCCGGACTGCGCCGCGCTCGTCGTCGCGGTAGGTCCGGACACCGGTCAGCAGGACATCGTGGACTTCGTATTCACCCGGGCCGTCGAGAACGAAGGCGCTCTCGAGGCTGGTCGGAAGGACCGTGGAGCCGTCTCGAGAGCGGCGGCCCTTGGCCTTCGCCACCGGTGCGTCGTCGGGGTGGCTGTAGGTGGCGATATCGGCGGTGATCCCACGTCCCGTCGGCCCCACCACGGCCGGATACGCGTCCGCCACGACAACCGCGTCCCGCCCGCGCAGCCGCACGCACGTCCGCCCGTACCAGGTGATCTCCATCCCCACGATTCTGTCACACGCCACTCGCCGCTGGATCTCCCGGCCGTTCAGACGGCCGCATGGCAAGGCGGCCGCCGAGTTCGGTCGCGAGCGCACTCAAACGTGCGTGAGCGGCCGAAGGAGGCGGCCAACGCAGCCAGGTGGCCGGATCAACGGCCGGGAAAAGAAAGACCGGAGGCGCCTGCCCAATCGGCGCCCCCGGTCGGAGGGAGGGAGGATGGAACCTCGAAGGTTCGGTCCGCTGATGACACTAGGCCCCGGGTGTTCAGACCGGTCCGGCCATCCGGTTAAGAAACCCCAATCCGTCGGTTACTCGGGGACGGTCCGCCGAGACCGCTTGTAGGATCGAGCGCCATGGTTCCCCAACACGCGCACCGCGTCGGCGCGCGCATCCTGCCGCTGCTCGCCGCGTTGCTTCTGCTCGCCGCCTGTAACCCCACGGGCCTCCCGAGCCCGTCGCCGACGTCAAGCGCCACGCCCACCCAGCGGGCAACGCCGGCCCCGAGCGAGTCGACGCCGGGACCGGGCGGCAGCGTCGATCCTGTCTACGGCGCGATCGCGGCGCAGGTCGAGCAGATTCGAGGCCTCCACCCGACCGCGGACATCGCCCCGGTCGTCATCGATCAGGCCACCCTGCGCCGGAATC
>DASQFM010000162.1:0-5134 GCA_035633135.1 Candidatus Eiseniibacteriota bacterium | reverse complement strand
GACCGTCGGCATCGTCGGCTACACCAACGCCGGCAAGTCGACGCTGCTCAACAGCCTGGTCGGCAGCACGGTCGCGCGGGCCGAGAACCGCCTCTTCGCGACGCTCGATCCGACGAGCCGCCAGGTCCGCCTCGGCGACGGCCAGAGCGCGATCGTGACCGACACGGTCGGGTTCATCCACAAGCTGCCGCACCAGCTGGTCGACGCGTTCAGAGCGACGCTCGAGGAGGTCAATCGAGCCGACGTCCTGATCGAGGTTGTCGACGCGGCCGATCCGCACTTCGAGGAGCACCGCCGGACGGTCCAGGGGGTGCTCGACGACCTCGGTGCGGGCGAGAAGCCGCGGCTCGTCGTCTACAACAAGGCCGACCTCGTCCAGCCAGCGACGAACGGCGCCAGCGCGGCGCCGGCGGTGGCCGGTTCGGTGCTCATCTCGGCGCTGACCGGCTTCGGACTCGACACGCTGCGGGTCGAGCTGGCGGCGCTGCTCGCGTCGCTGTGGGTCGACGTCGACGTCCACGTGCCGTACGTCGCCGGCGAGCTGCTGGCCCGCGTCCGCGAGCGGGGCACGGTCGAGCTCGACTACGGCGCCCGCGACGTGCGGGTGCGCGGCCGGATCGTGCCTGCCCTGGCCTCGGAGCTGCGCGCCGCGGCCGGGCGCTGGACCTCCGCGCAGGCGGGCAACGGCACGGGCAACGGCGCGAGCAACGGCACGAGCCAGCCGGACGACCTTGGGATCCAGCCGGGCGGCGAAGGGTAGGTCCGCGAGCCCGCCTTACACCAGCGCCGAGTCCCGCGCAGGCCGGGTGTGCATGGGTCTGGGGACGGGCTGTGGACCCAGGTCTCGAAATCGACCCTCGAACTCGCAATCTCGTGGATAAGTGGGGTTACGAGATCGACGCCGTAGCCCTACATTACGTCTTGTCCAGAGGGGCACGAAACCCAGCGAACCCGCCGGTGCTTGCATCGGCAGCCAAACCCGGTAGTGATATTGGGGGCGGTGGATCGACAGGAGCGAGTTCCTCTGGGCGTTTCTTTGTGCCCGGAACCATGCCCGCCGCGCCCCGCGGCGCCGCCCGCCGCGCCGCGTGGAGACGCCGCGACGGGTCGAGTCGCGCACCGTGGACGTGGATACGTTGTGGACAGCGTGCTCAATTAGGCCATCGGCGCGACGAAACTGGTGGATAACCCCCTATCGCCCCCATCGGCGCCCCCGTATGGTTCGTCTTGCCCGAAGGGGCCCTGAGTTTCAGGGGCGAACCAGCCGGTGCTTGCATCGGCAGTCGCACTCCGTGCTTGCATGGAGGGCGATGGATCGCTCAGGAAGGTCGGCGGTTCCTTCGGGCGTTTCGTTATGCCCGGCGAATTTCCAGCGGTGACCAGCATGTCGTTCCCCGCCCGGCGCGATCCGGAGCTCGAGCCTGCGGCCATCCGGGCCGGACTTGCCAGGATCCACCCGGCCTTTCGAGCCTCGCCCCAGTACGAGCACGACGGCCTCGGCGCGCGGGCTGGTATCCCCGTCGTGCTGAAGGTCGAGACGGTCAACCCCATCCGGGCCTTCAAGGGCCGCGGCACCTGGCTGGCGATCGAAGGCCTGGCGGGGGAGGGGAGGGTCGGTCCGGAACGAGCCGTCGTCGCGGCCTCGACCGGCAACTTCGGCCAGGGAGTCGCCTTCGCGGCGCGCGCCTTCGACATCCCCGCGGTCGTGTTCGCCGATGAGCGCGCGAACCCAGTCAAGCTGGAGCGGATCCGGGGCTTCGGGGCGCGAGTGGTCCAGCAGGGGCGGGACTTCGACGCCGCCCGGGAGGCAGCGGCGGCGTTCGCACAGGCCGAGGGCGGGCACCTGCTGGTCGACGGCCAGGACCCCCGGATCGCCGCGGGCGCGGCGACGATCGCGGTGGAGCTGACGGACGCCATCTCGGCAGGGTCGTTGCCGCACCTCGCGACGGCCTACATCCCCCTTGGCAACGGCGCGCTGATCGTCGGCATCGGCGCCTGGCTGCGGCACGCCTCGCCGGATACGCGAATCGTGGGCGTGGCGGCCAAGGGCGCGCCATCGATGGTCAGATCGTGGGAGGCCCAGGCGGTGATCGAGACCGCCGAGGCGGCGACGTACGCCGAGGGCATCGCCTGTCGCGTGCCGGTGCCCGAAGCGCTCGAGATGATGGTCGGCCGGATCGATGACCTGCTGCTTGTCAGCGAGGAGCAGCTGCACGCGGCCGAGGCAGAGCTGCGCGCGGCGACCGGGATCACCGTCGAGGGCGCCGCGGCGGCGTCGTGGGCGGGTCTCCTGGCCGACCAGCGGCGGGCGGGCCATGATCGCGAGGGTGCGGCGCTCGTCCTGGTGACGGGCAGTAACGTCAGCGCCTGATCGGCGCAGCCCCGCAAATGCACGCAAGGAGTCAGGCGATGGAGACCATCGGCATCGTCCTCAACGTGGGCACGGAGTCCGTCGACGCGTTCGAACGCGGTTTCCGCGAGCACGAGCTGCCGATCTGGCAGGACTTCCACGATCGCGGCGTCCTCGTGATGGCCACGCTCACCAGGCTCGACATCAGCACCAAGCCGGCCGGCGGTGCGGTGCAGTACCTCGTCGCCGTCGTCTTTGCCGGACCCGAGGGCCACCACCTCCACGATGGCGACCCTCGCTTCGAGGCCTGGAACAAGCTGGCCGACGCCTACCAGGTCGCCGAGCCGTACGTGTTTGGCGGCGAGACGATCGTCCACGCGGGTCCCTGATCGGCCAGCCGGAGACCGGCGAGCCACACTTGTCGACGTGAGCGCGTTCGCGAATCTCAACGCACCGACGCCGCTCGGGGTCGAGCACCCCGCCCAGAGCTGGCGCGGCAGCGGCCGCCTGAGTCAGCCGGCGGAGCGGATCGTGTCCCTCCTCCCGTCGGCGACCGAGATCGTGTGCGCGCTCGGCCTGGCGGATCGGCTCGTCGCCGTGACCCACGAGTGCGACTATCCGGCCGACGAGATCAAGGGCCTGCCCCGGATCACCGGCAACCTGCTGCCGGTCGAGGTCCAGGGCTCGCGCGAGATCGACGCGGCGGTCCGAGCGGCGGTTGGCGGTGGCCACGGCCTCTACTCGCTCGACGACGCGCTGCTCGCGGACCTCGAACCGGACCTGATCCTGACCCAGGAGCTGTGCAGCGTCTGCGCGGTGGCCTACCCGGCGGTCCTCGAAGCTGCGAGGGCGGCGGGCGGCGAGGATGGGCCGATGGTCGTGTCGCTCGAACCGCATCGCCTCGATGACGTCTTCGCGACGATCGAGCTCGTCGGGCGTCTCGTCGGAGTGGGGGAGCGGGCCGGCGAGGTCGTGGGCGCGTTGCGCCGCCGGCTCGGGGAGGTCAACACGCCGGCGCATCGGCCTCGCGTCGCGGTCATCGAGTGGTTCGATCCGCTCTTCGCGCCGGGTCATTGGGTACCGGAGCAGGTCGAGCTCGCCGGCGGGCAATCCGTGCTTGGGACGGTAGGGGAGCGGTCGGTCGAGGGGTCGTGGGACGGCGTGGCGGCGGCGGACCCGGAGCTGGTCGTGCTCGGGCTGTGTGGCTTCGATCTCGACCAGAGCCTGGCCGAGTGGTCGGCGTTCGAGCCGCCCGAGGCCTTGCGCAGCACGACCGCCTGGCGCGACAGCCACGTCTGGGCGATCGACGGCTCCGCCTACGTCTCGCGGCCGGGCCCGCGCCTCATCGCCGGTGTGGAGATCCTGGCGTCGATCCTCGCCGAGCGCCCGGACCCGCGGGGAGTCAGAATCCCGGTCTGAGCTAGCGAGGGAGGACGGCTGTCGTGAGCGCGACGTGGGGCGGCAGCATCGCGCTCTCGCAGACGCCGGAGCTCGTGTGGACCTTCCTGACCTCTGAGGCGAATGACGTCAACTGGCGCTCGCCGTGGGTGCGATCGGTTCGGCGGCTGACCGATGGCCCGCTCGACATCGGCACTCGCTACTCGACCGTCTACCGGTTCTTCGGCCGGCTCGAAGACGTCATCGTAGAGATCACCGAGCTCGACCCGCCACGACGCATGGCCTGGCGACAGGTCGATAGCGACACGGTCGTCTCCAATGTCGGTTCCTACGACCTCGAATCGATCGAGGGCGGGACGCGCTTCACCGTGACCGGCACGTTCGTGAGCCGCGGCTGGCGGCGCCTCATCGACGCGCCTTTCGCGTGGTACCTGCGGCACGGTCTCGTGCAGCGACAGCACGCTCAGCTCAGGGCGGCGCTCGAGCGAGCCGATCGATCAACACGATCCAGTCCTGGCGACGGCGACACGCCGACTTCCCGGCACCCATAGCCCAGCTCGCGGCCGGGCCCGTCTGGACCTGGCCCGACGTCGAACGCTGGATAGCGGAGCGCGAGCGTCATCGTCGAGGGCGTGTGGACCATCCTTGACTAACGTGGACTAACCGCCTTACTCTCAGCCGTATGCCGAAGCAGGTGAACATCCACGAGGCCAAGACGCATCTGTCGCGCCTGGTGGATCGCGTCGAGAAGGGGGAGTCAATCGTCATCGCTCGCGCTGGGCGTCCGGCCGCCCAGCTCGTCCCGTTGGGCCATTCCGCGTCCGACGCCGGCACGCAGTCGGCCAACGGCGTACTCCTATCCGAGGAACGGACCGTGGAACCAATCCGCGACGTATGGGACGACCGATCACGGCAGGTCGCCGAAGCCGTCGAGCCATACGGCTCGTCGCGTCCGGCCGGCCCGATCCCGGCGGGCTCGAGCCATGCTCTGGCGGCGATCGTCGGTCGAATCGTTCGTCTTGTCGATCCCGAGCGAATCGTGCTGTTCGGGTCTCGCGCCCGCGGTGACGCGCGCGAGGACAGCGACTACGACCTGCTCGTGGTCATGGATCAAATCGATGACCGTCGTGCAACCAGGCTCGCGCTCCGGGGGGCGCTCGACGACCTGCCGATCTCCAAGGACATCGTGGTGGCGACGGTTGAAGAGGTCGAAGGCCGTAGTGGCCGGCCGTGGGGCGTCCTGCACTGGGCAATCCGCGATGGGCGGACGATCTATGACCGAGTCTGAGACGAGCGAGCCCGTCCGCTACTGGCTCGACCTGGCGCGTGGGGACCTGGCTGGAGCCCGGATCCTCGCGGCAGACGCCAGCGTGCCGGCGCGGATTT
>DASQFM010000161.1:0-12289 GCA_035633135.1 Candidatus Eiseniibacteriota bacterium | reverse complement strand
TGGTCCGGCGCTGGTTGTGGCGCCCGGCGATCCAAGCGCCGAAGGAGGGCCGGTCGGGCGGGGATCCGAGGCTGGTCCGGCGCTGGTTGTGGCGCCCGGCGATCCAAGCGCCGAAGGAGGGCCGGTCGGGCGGGGATCCGAGGCTGGTCCGGCGCTGGTTGTGGCGCCCGGCGATCCAAGCGCCGAAGGAGGGCCGGTCGGGCGGCGATTTGAGCGCGGCGCTTCAGTACTACGGAGCGGCGCCGGATGGCGCTTCGTCGCTTGGTTACCCCGGCGCCACAGGGCTATGCCGCCCAGAATTTGGCGTACTGCTGTGGTTTCCGAGATCCGGGCCCCGATCGACCTCGGGTGGATCCGCGGCGGCCAAGCGCGTTGCCCATGGCCGCCGGGCCGGCTCGCCTCCTCGGGCTCCTCGTTGCTATCGGAGCGTACGCAGTCGATCAGTACTTTCTTCAGGCTGGTGGTACCACTCGGGCGAGTGCTAGGCTGCCCCCGGCTCGCGGCAGAACGCCGTCGGTGAACCGCTCACGAGAGGCTCCCACCCGGACCATGGCCCTCGCGCTCGCGATCCAGGACCCTGCCGCCGATCCGGCGCGCGTCGCGCCGCAGCGGTTTCGCCGCTGCACCTATCGCCGGCTGATCCTGGTCGAGGCCAAGCCGGTCCCGGTCTACGACGTCGAGTGCCTGTTCCCCGACCGGAAGCTGCCGATCCCGCTGGGCGATCTCGACTCGGCCATGCCGATCTGCAACGCCTGCACCGCGAGCCACCTCTTCCGCGCGGACGACGAGTAGCGCCCGGGAGCGGGGCCCGGGAGCGGGCTCGGCGAGCAGCGCGCGCCGCCGCTACCTGGGTTCGATGGGCTCGCCGTTCGGGGCGATCACGATCCCCAGATCGCAGTGGGCGCAGCGGTAGACGACGGCGTCGCGCACCAACGCTCGCTCCGGATCGAGGTCGGCGGCGTCCGGGTGCTCCCGCCGCTCCATCGGGATCCACGTGTCGCCGTGGCGATGCGTCAGCTTCAACGTGTCGTAGTCGATCACGAGCGCTCCTCCGACAACCGGTGCCTGCTGGCCGCCATCGTACGGCCGCGTGCCGCGAAGGGAAACGCCGTGTTTGTCAGCGAGGCGGCCTGTAAGCCGAGTTCTGTCCCACCCGGGCCGAAGCCCGGGCGGGGATGACCATCCATCTCCGACCGCCGGTTGCCCGGCGGCTCATGCGGCCGACCCGAGGGCTGGGCAGCGCACCTCTCCCCCGGCGAACCGGGGATCGCCCTCCTATTTGGCCTTGCTCCGGGTAGAGCTTGCCGCGTTTCACTCCGACGGCAGAGCCGCCGGCATCGTCACTGTGGCGCTGGTCCTCGCCTCGCGGCGGACGGGCGTTACCCGCTACCCTGCGCTGTGGAGCTCGGACTTTCCTCACCCCGGACAGGTTGCCCTGCCGGGGCGCGGCCATCCGGCCGTCTCGCTGACCCTGCGATTCTACCCGAGGGAAGGGCTCCGACCGCTCGCGCTCAGGACCCGGACTCGAAGACGAGCTCGCCCTGGGGCCCGCCGATGACCAGCTTCCCGTCGCGGATCTCAATCGTCGCCGCCGCCACGAGGGCGGCCACGAACGCGCCCTCGATGTCCATCGCGTTCGGGTCGGCGCAGGCCATCTCCGTCTGCATGACCTGGCTGACCTTGATCGACGTGCCGGTGACGGCGACGTCGGCGCCGTAGCTGTTACAGCCGGCGTTGCCGCCCGCGCGAGTGCCGTCGAGCTTGATCGTTGGTACGTGGTTGGCGGCCGGCGGCCGGCCGGCCACGGACACGGCCCGCCACTCGATGCCCTGGATGTCGAGCGGCGATGGACCCGGCGCTTGACCGCCGGACGAGGCAGCGCTGCTGCAGGCGATGAGGATCACGCCGAGGAGGTTGCCGGCGAGGACGCCGGCGATCAAGCGGAGAAGTGGGCGGTCGGATCGAAGCTTCATGTCCGGCTGGACGTCGCGAGCGGCATCTGCGTTCCCTCGGCTCATCGCGGCCGCCGGACCACGAGCTCCGGCCCTCCGGCCAGCACCCGGTCGATCGCCTCGTTCGCCAGCGCGTCGGCCAGCGAGTTCTGGGCCCGCGGCACGTGCGCCGCGATCCAACCGCCGGGGAACGATCGAAGGATTCGGAGAGTGGCGGCCCACAACGGCCGGAGCTTGGCATCCTTGACCCGCCACCGACCCTGGAGCTGCTCGACGATGAGCTTCGAATCGAGGAGCAGCTCGACCCGGCGGGCGCCGAGCTCGGCCGCCAGCTCGACGGCTCGCAGCACGCCGACGTACTCAGCCACGTTGTTGGTCCGGATTCCGAGGTACTCGGAGATGGTGGCGTCGGGCTCGGCCCGGGGGTTGTGAGCGTCGGGCCGATCCAGCGCGATCAGCGCTGCGCCGGCCGAGGCCGGGCCAGGATTGCCGCGGGCCGCGCCATCGGTCCGGATGACGAAGCCCGGCAGCGGCGGAACCACGCGCGTCGAGGCCGGCCGCGCGGGCGATTCAGCAGGCGACGGCGGATCCACGAGGCCGAGGTCGAGCCGCTCGCTCACGCCGTCGACTGCTCATCGGGTTGCGGCGTCGACTCGGCAGCCACTCCAGGACCGAGGGTGGCCGCCTCACCGCCGGCTGCCGGCCGGCCCGGCAGGACGGGCAGCTCGGTGCCGGCGCCGGTCCGCTCGTCCCCGCCGCGCAGCTTCCGCCAGGCCCACTGCAGCGGGTCGTAATACTCGTCCGCGACGCGCTCCTTGAGCGGGATGATCGCGTTGTCGGTGATCTTGATGTGCTCCGGGCAGACCTCGGTGCAGCACTTCGTGATGTTGCAGTAGCCGATCCCGCCGGCATCCTTCAGATACAGCCGGCGGTCGGCCTGGTCGATCGGATGGAGCTCCAGACCGGCCGCCCGAACGAGGTATCGCGGGCCCATGAACGGGCTCTTGGTCTCGTGGTTGCGGAGGACATGACAGACGTCCTGGCACAGGAAGCACTCGATGCACTTCCGGAACTCCTGGACCCGCTCGATGTCCTCCTGCTGCCAGCGCCACTGCTCCTGCGGGACGTCCTCCGGCGGCTTGAAGGGCTCGATCGTCTTGTTGACGGCGTAGTTCCAGGAGACGTCGGTGACGAGGTCGCGGATCAGCGGGAACGCCCGCATCGGCTCGACCGTGATGGGCTGGTCGAGGTCGAAGTCCGAGAGCCGGGTCTTGCAGGTCAGCCGCGGGTGGCCGTCGACCTCGGCGCCGCACGAGCCGCATTTCGCCGCCTTGCAATTCCAGCGGACGGCGAGGTCGGGTGCGGCGTTGCCCTGGATCCAGTGGAGCGCGTCGAGGACGACCATGCCGTCCTCGATCGGAACGTCGAAGTCCTCGAACCGGCTCGGCTCGTCGGGGCCGCCCCGGAAGACCTTCAGGTGGGCGCTGGCCATCGGTACCTCCGCTTCAGTGGGCCGCGCCCAGGAGTGACTGCAGCTCGCCCGGCAGCTTCGGCAGGGCCGAGGTCCGGATCTCCATGCCCTGGTTGGCCGCTTGGCGGACGACGCTGTTGCGGCCGCCCCACTTGGCGTCGTCCGTCTCGGGATAGTCGAGCCGGCTGTGGGCGCCGCGGCTCTCGGTCCGCTGCCGGGCGCTGCGGGTGATCGCCTCGGAGACCGTCAGCATGTTGCGCAGCTCGAACACCAGGTTCCAGCCCGGATTGAAGGCCCGGCCACCGGACACGGCGATGCCCTGCCAGCGGACACGCAGGTCGGCCAGGACGCCCAGCGCCTCGTCGAGGTCGCTCTCCACCCGGAAGATGCCGACCAGCCGCTGCATCATCGATTGCAGGTCGCGGTGGATGGCGTATGGATCCTCGCCGCCCGTCCGATCGAGCGGCGCCTGGAGCTCCCGGATCGCGGCCTGCACCTGGACCGGATCGACGTACGTCGCCCCGGGCTGCGCAGCCGCAGTCGCGGCGGCACCTTCACCGGTCCGGGCGCCGAACACGAGCAGGTCCGACAGCGAGTTGCCGCCGAGGCGGTTGGCGCCGTGCATCCCGCCCGACACCTCGCCCGCGGCGTACAGGCCGGGGACGGTCGTGGCGCCGGTCTCCGCGTCGACCCGCACGCCGCCCATCACGTAATGGGTCGTCGGTCCGACCTCCATCGGCCCCTTCGTGATGTCGACGTCGGCGAGCTCCTTGAACTGGTCGTACATCGACGGCAGCTTGCGCCGGATGTGGTCCGTCGGCAGGTAGCTGATGTCGAGGAAGACGCCACCGTGGGGCGAGCCCCGGCCCTCCCGGACCTCGGTGTAGATCGCCCGCGAGACATTGTCCCGGGTCGACAGCTCGGGCGGCCGCCGGGCATCGGTCGTCCGGCCCTGCGAAGCGGATTCCACCCAGCGCCGCGCCTCGGCGTCGTCGGCCGCGTACTCCGCGCGGCGGTCCTCAGGCAGGTACTTCCACATGAACCGCTCGGCGTCCTTGTTGCGCAGGATCCCGCCCTCGCCGCGGACCGCCTCGGTCACCAGCAGGCCGCGGACGCCGGGCGGCCAGACCATGCCGGTTGGATGGAACTGGACGAACTCCATATCGATGAGCTCGGCCCCGGCTTCGTAGGCCAGGGCATGACCGTCGCCGCTGTACTCCCACGAGTTCGAGGTGACCTCGTAGGCCCGGCCGATGCCGCCAGTCGCGAGCACGACCGCCTTCGCCGGGAAGACGATCGGCGCGCCCGACGTCCGCCAGTAGCCCACTGCGCCCGTCACCCGGCCGCGGCCCGTGATCAGGTGGCTGATCGTGCACTCCATGAAGACGTCCATGCCACTGCCGACCGCGCGGTCCTGGAGGGTTCGGATCATCTCGAGACCGGTCCGGTCGCCAACGTGGGCGAGGCGCGGGTGGGTATGGCCGCCGAACGGCCGCTGGAGGATCCGGCCGTCGCGGGTTCGGTCGAAGACGGCGCCCCAGTATTCCAGCTCACGGACCCGGTCCGGCGCCTCCATCGCGTGGAGCTGGGCCATCCGCGGGTTGTTGAGGAGCTTGCCGCCGACCATCGTGTCGCGGAAGTGGATCTGCCAGCTGTCTTCCTCGGCGACGTGGGCCAGCGCGGCAGCGACGCCGCCCTCGGCCATCACGGTGTGGGCCTTGCCGAGGAGCGATTTGCAGACCAGCCCGACGGTCGCTCCGGCGTCGCGCGCTGCGATGGCCGCCCGCAGGCCCGCTCCACCGGCGCCGATGACCAGGACGTCGTAGGAATGCTGTTCGGGCTCGGCGATCACAGGTGGATGGCCGGGTCGACGATCGCCCCGACCGCGAGGAGCCGGACGTACAGGTCGGCGAGGGTGACCGTCAGCAGGCTGCTCCAGGCAAACGCCATGTGGTGGCGGTTCAGCATCGACAGGCCTCGCCACAGCCCGTGACGGACTTGTCGCGGGCGGGAGCACGAGAAGCAATCCAGCCGGCCGCCAACGATGTGGCGGAGCGAATGGCACGACAGCGAGTAGCCGGTCAGGAGCGCGACGTTCAGGAGGAAGAGCGCTCCGCCGAGGCCGATCCGGGGCCCGCTCGCCGGCGTGAAGGCGAGACCCGCGTCGACCCACAGGAAGAACAGCGGGACGAAGGCGAGATACAGGAAGTAGCGATGCAGGTTCTGGAGGACGAACGGGAAGGCATTCTCCATCCGATAGCGCCGATGGACCGTCGGCTCGCCCACGGCGCAGCCCGGCGGATCGGCGAGATAGAAGCGGTAGTAGGCCTTGCGGTAGTAGTAACAGGTGGCCCGGAACCCGATTGGGATCCACAGGATCAGCAGGCCCGGGCTCAGCCACCACGGCATGTCCGGCCAGGCGATCAGCGGCGAGAACAGCGGCGACAGGTAGCCGTCGGCTTCGTAGGGGGTGTGGAAGATCGGGTTCCAGATGATGCCGCTGACCGTCAGGTAGGTCGCGCAGATCGTGAAGACGATGGCCTGGACGATCGGCGGGACGGCCCACGCGTCGCGGCGGATGGTCGCGGCAAAGCCCTGCGGCGCGGTTCCGCGCGGCTTGCCGGGGACGCGCAGCGCCCGGCCTAGGCGACCGGCCAACGAGGCGGGTGGCGGTGGCGGAAGGGTCGCGCTCTGGCCGGTCATCCGGCGGGGGCCTGCGCGCCGGCAGGGGTGAGCGCGATCGTCGGCAACCCGCCTCGGCTCATGCGCTGGCGACGGGCGCGGCCTGGGCCATCCGGTCGATGATCGCGTCGGCGAACTCGCGGGTGCCGGCAGGGCCGCCCAGGTCGTAGGTGGTCGCGCGGCCCTCGGCGATGACCTCCCGGAGGGCCGTCTCGACCCGCTCGGCGGCCGACTGCTCGCCGAGATGGCGGAGCATCAGCACGCCCGACAGGATCAGCGCAGTGGGATTGGCCTTGTTCTGGCCGGCGTGTTTGGGGGCCGACCCGTGGACCGGCTCGAAGACCGCGCCGGCGTCGCCGATGTTGGCGCCGGGCGCCACGCCGAGGCCGCCGACCAGCCCGGCCGCGAGGTCCGACACGATGTCGCCGTACAGGTTCGGCAAGACGAGGACGTCGTAGAGGTCCGGCTTCTGCACCAGCTGCATGCACATGTTGTCGACGATCCGGTCCTCGAACTCGATCTGCCCGGCATAGCCCTCCGCGATGTGGCGGCACGACTCCAGGAACAGGCCGTCGGACAGCTTCATGATGTTGGCCTTGTGGACCGCGGTGACCTTCCGGCGGCCATTGGCCACGGCGTACTCGAAGGCGAAGCGGGCGATTCGTTCCGACGCGGCTCGGGTGATGATCTTGATGCTCTCGGCCGCGTCCGGACCGACCATGTGCTCGATCCCGGCGTACAGGTCCTCGGTGTTCTCCCGGACGATCACGAGGTCGACGTCCTCGTAGCGCGTCTCGAGGCCCTTGATCGAGCGGGCCGGCCGCAGGTTCGCGTACAGGCCGAGCGTCTGCCGGAGGGTCACGTTGACGCTTCGGAAGCCTGCCCCGACCGGGGTCGTGATGGGGCCCTTGAGGGCCACCCGGTTGCGGCGGATCGAGTCGAGGACGTGCTCGGGCAGCGGCGTCCCGTACTCCGCGATGACCGCCTCGCCGGCCTCGACGACCTCCCAGTCGAACGCCACGCCCGATGCATCGAGCACCCGGCGAGTCGCCTCCGCCAGCTCCGGGCCGATGCCGTCGCCGGGGATCAGCGTGACGCGGTGGGTCATGGCGGCATTCTAGAGCGCCGGCTCGAGGGCGGGGCCGCGCCCGGCGGCCGTCACGGGCGGGAGCGGGCATCGGTCGCGCCGCTGCCATACTCGGCCGCGTGACCATCCCGGCGTCGAGGGCCTCGATCCCGGCGAAGTCGGCAACTGCGCCGGCGAGACCGACGACCGGCGAGCTGCTCGATCGCATCGCGGCGGCTCGCGAGCTGCACGTCGTGCGGATGCATTGAGGCGCCGGTCCGCGGCGCGCCATACCATTCGGCTCCCGTGAAGATTCAAGAGGCCGACGCGAAGCGGCTGCTGCTCGCGCAGGGCCTGCCGGTCCCGCCGTGGGAGGTCGCGCGCACCGCGGTCGACGCGCGTGCCGCGGCCGAGCGAATGCTCGCGGGGTCCTCACAGGTCGTGATCAAGGCCCAGGTCCTGGTCGGCGGTCGCGGCAAGGCCGGCGGCGTCAAGCTGGCCGGCTCGCCGGCCGAGGCCGAGGCCGCCGCCGCGGCCATCCTGGGAATGTCGATCAAGGGCATCCTGGTCCGGAAGGTCCTGGTCTCCCCGGCGGCCGACATCGCCACGGAGTACTACCTCGCCGCGGTCCTTGATCGGGCTGCCCGCCGGATCCTGCTGATGGGCTCGGCCGAGGGCGGCGTCGAGATCGAGCACGTCGCCGCGGAGCGACCGGAGGCGATCGTCACCGTCCATGCTGACCCGCTGCTGGGGCTCCAGGACTGGCAGGCCCGCCAGCTCGCGTTCCGGATGGGACTCGGGGGCCATCTCAAGGCCGCCGTCGCGATCGCCAAGGGTCTCGTCCGGACGATGCTCGCCAACGATGCGGACCTCGTCGAGATCAATCCCCTGGCCGTCGTCCGTGCGCAGGGACCGCATGGTTCGGCTGTCGACGAGCTCGTCTGCCTCGATGCCAAGATCACCCTCGACGATTCGGCGCTGGTCCGCCATCCGGAGCTCGAGTCGCTTCGCGACCTCGACGAGGAGGACCCCGCCGACGTCGCGGCCCGCGAAGCCGGCATCAGCTTCATCCGCCTCGACGGGACCATCGGCTGCATGGTCAACGGGGCGGGCCTGGCGATGACCACGATGGACCTCGTCAAGCGTGCCGGGGGCGAGCCGGCCAACTTCCTCGACATCGGCGGCGGGGCGAAGGCCGATCGGGTCGCCGCGGCCATGCAGCTCATCCTGGCCGACCCGAAAGTCGACGCGATCCTGGTCAATATTTTCGGCGGTATCACCCGCGGCGACGAGGTCGCCCACGGCCTCATCGAGGCCCGGGCCCAGCAGCATCGTGACGTCCCGATGATCGTCCGGATCGTCGGGACGAACGCCGAAGAGGCCGCCGAGCTGCTCGAGGCCGCCCACTTCGAGACCGCCCGATCGCTCGACGATGCCGCCGAGAAGGCCGTCGCGGCCTCGCGGGCCGAGGAAACGAGCCGCCCATGAAGCCGGGGCCGCTCCGATGAGCATCCTGGTCGGTCGCGAGACCCGTCTGCTGGTCCAGGGGATCACGGGCCGCGAAGGCGACTTCCATGCTCGGGCGATGCAGGATTATGGGACCAGCATCGTGGCGGGGATGACGCCGGGCAAGGGTGGCCAGCGGGCTCTGGATGGCAGCGTGCCCGTCTTCGACACCGTCGCCGAGGCGGTCGGGCAGACTGGGGCCAACGCGACCTGCATCTTCGTCCCGGCCTCGGGCGCGCCGGACGCGATCCTGGAGGCCGTCGCCGCCGGGATCCCGCTGATCGTCTGCATCACCGAGGGCATCCCGGCCCTCGACATGATCCCCGTCGTCGACGCCGTCGCCCGGGCGGGCGCGCGGCTCATCGGCCCGAACTGCCCGGGCCTGACCTCGCCCGGCCAGGCCAAGGTCGGGATCATCCCGGGCTCCGTCCATCGCGAGGGCGGCGCCGGCGTCGTCTCGCGCTCCGGCACGCTCACCTACGAAGCGGTCGAAGCGATGTCGGAGGCCGGCATCGGCCAGTCCACCTGCGTGGGCATCGGCGGCGATCCGATCATCGGCACGACGTTCCTCGACGTCCTCAAGCTGTTCGCAGCGGATCCGGCGACCGACGCGATCGTCCTGATCGGCGAGATCGGCGGCGCGGCCGAGGAAGAGGCCGCGGCCTGGGCCGCCGAGCACCTCCGCGACGTCCCCAAGGCCGCCTTCATCGCCGGCCGAACGGCGCCCGAGGGCAAGCGCATGGGCCACGCCGGAGCGATCATCTCGGGCGGCTCCGGGACCGCTGCCTCGAAGGTGGCCGCGCTGGAGGCCGCCGGGTTCCACGTGGCGGGCTCCCCCACCGAGATCCCGCGGCTGCTGCGCGAGGCGGGCTACCGGGCCTGAGCTGCTACAGGGCCTGAGTCGCGGAGGAGGACCGAATGGCGACGTTCGATGAGCGGGCCAGGGAATGGGATACGCCGGAACGCATCGAACGGGCCGCGGAGGTCGCCGAGGTGATCGGCGCGGCCGTCCCGATGTCGGGCATCGAGCGCGCCGTCGAGGTCGGCGCCGGCACCGGCCTGCTCGGCCTCCACTTCGCCGGAAAGCTCAAGCAGCTCCTGCTGACCGACCCCTCGGCCGGGATGCTCGAGGTGGCGGCCGAGAAGGTTCGCCGCCAGGGCCTCAACAACGTTCGCACCCGCAGGTTCGACCTCACCGCCGACGCGCTGACGGAGCAGTTCGACCTGCTGCTCTCGCTGCTGATGCTGCACCACGTCGAGGACACGGCCGCGGCGCTCGGCGCGATGCGTGCGCTCCTCGCCCCCGGCGGTCGGATCGCGGTCGCCGATCTTGACACCGAGGACGGAAGCTTCCACACGGCCGAAGCCGAGGGCATCCACCACCTGGGGTTCGATCGGGGCGACCTCGGGCGACTCGCTGCAGCCGCCGGGTTCGTCGATGTCGCCTTCCGAACCGCGGCGGCGATCGAGGAGGACGGCCGGAGCTACCCGGTCTTCCTGCTAACGGGACGCGCGGGCTCCGCGTCCGCCATCGGGTAGCCGAGCGCGCGCCACGACGGGCCGCCCGGCGCCTCGATCAGCTCGATGAGGACGCCGTGGCAGGACCGCGGGTGGATGAACGCTACCGGACCCTCGGCGCCGCGCCGCGGAGCGCTGTCGATGAGCTCGACGCCCTCGATTCCGAGGCGCGTGAGCTCTTCCGTCAGGTCGCCGACCTCGAAGCAGACGTGATGGAAGCCCTCGCCGGACTTGGCCAGGAAACGGGCGACGCCGGTCGTGCCGTCGGTCGGCTCGACGAGCTCGATCTTGGAGCCGCCGACGTCGAGGAACGCGATCCGGACGCGATCCGATCCGATGTCCATGACGCTCTCGAGCTCGAGGCCCAGGAGGTCTCGGTAGAACGTGAGCGCAGTGTCAATCGAGCGAACGACGATCGCGACGTGATGGACCCGGTCGATCCGGTGCAGCGCGCTGGGCAAGTCAGGGCGCGAAGCGCCGGCACGACGCCGGCGCGACCCAGGGATGGGCTCCGGCTTCGGCGCGTCCATCAGACGGTGATCAGCTCGCGGTGGACGCCCCACGCGGCCCGCAGGCGATCGGCGACCTCGCCGACGGTGGCGTAGGCCTTGACGGCCTCGATGAGGGGCGGCATCAGGTTGGTGTCGCCCCGGGCGGCATCCTCCAGCCGGCGCATCGTGGCCTCCCAGGCCGCCGGATCGCGCTCGGCGCGCACACGCTTCACCGACTCGATCTGGCGGCGCTCGCCTTCCGGGTCGATGCGCTGGATCGGCGGCGCGACGGTGGCCTCGTCGCGGAAGCGGTTGACGCCGACCACCACCTGGTCGCCCTTGTCGACCGCAAGCTGGGTTCGGTAGGCCGATTCCTGGATGCCCCGCTGCTGGAATCCGGCTTCCAGCGCGGCCAGCGTTCCGCCCATCGCGTCGATCTCATCGAGGTAGCCCTGGGCGGCAGCCTCGAGCTCGTCGGTCAGCGTCTCCACGAAATAGGAGCCGGCAAGCGGATCGGGCGTCTCCGTCACGCCCGCTTCATAGGCCAGGATCTGCTGGGTCCGCAGGGCCAGCTTGGCGCTCTCCTCGGTCGGCAGCGCCAGCGCCTCGTCGCGTGCGTTGGTGTGCAGGCTCTGCGCCCCACCGAGCACCGCGGCCAGCGCCTGGAGCGTCGTGCGGACGACGTTGTTGTCGACCGACTGGGCCGTCAGCGACGAGCCAGCCGTCTGGACGTGGAACCGGCAGGCCATCGAACGGGCGTTCGACGCGCCGAACCGGTCCTTCATGATCCGGGCCCACATCCGCCGAGCTGCCCGGAACTTTGCGACCTCCTCGAACAGCTCGGACCAGGCCGCGAAGAAGAACGACAGCCGGGGAGCGAACGCATCGATGTCCAGGCCCCGCTGGAGGGCCGCCTCGACATAGGCGATCCCGTCGGCAAGCGTGAACGCCAGCTCCTGCGCGGCGGTCGCGCCGGCCTCCCGCATGTGGTAGCCGGAGATCGAGATGGTGTTCCAGCGCGGGAGCTCCTTCGCTCCGAACTCGAAGATGTCGGTCACCAGGCGCATCGAAGCCCGCGGCGGGTAGATCCACGTGCCGCGGGCGATGTACTCCTTGAGGATGTCGTTCTGGACTGTGCCCGAGACCTGGGAGCGGGCGACACCCTGCCGTTCGGCGGCCGCGACGTACAGCGCGACCAGCGTCGCCGCGGTGGCGTTGATCGTCATCGACGTCGAGACGTCGCCGAGCGGGATTCCGGCGAAGAGGGCCTCCATGTCGGCGAGGCTGGAGATCGGGACGCCGACCCGACCCACCTCGCCTTCCGCCTCGATCGAGTCGGAGTCGTAGCCCATCTGGGTCGGCAGGTCGAACGCGACTGACAGCCCGGTCTGGCCTTGCTCGAGGAGATAGCGGAAGCGGCGATTGGTCTCCTCCGCAGTGGCGAAGCCGGCGTACTGGCGCATCGTCCACAGTCGGCTGCGGTACATCGTGGGCTGGACGCCGCGGGTGAACGGCGGCTCGCCCGGCCGGCCGAGGTCGCGGTCCTCGTCGAGGCCGGCCGTATCGGCCGGGGTGTACAGGTCCCGGACCTCGATCCCGGACG
>DASQFM010000160.1:0-4060 GCA_035633135.1 Candidatus Eiseniibacteriota bacterium | reverse complement strand
GGAGCCGGCGCTGCCAGGCCGGGAGATCGGCGCGGACGAGCCCCGCATCGCTCCGCGGGCGGGTTCGATTCGCGGTCATCGCGCGCTCGAGACCCGCTTCATCGTGGGCTCATCGCCCGGATCGTTGCCGGATCGAGCTGGTCGAGACGCTCGAGGACGAGATCGGCGAGCTCCGCGGCGCCAGCGTCCGGTGGAACCTTCGCGTTCGGAACCAACGCGGCGCGCATGCCCGCCGCCCGCGCGGCCTGCAGGCCACGCATCGAATCCTCGACGACCAGGCAGCGGCCGGGCTGGGCGCCGAGGCGTCGCGCAGCCTCGAGATACACGTCCGGGGCCGGCTTGCCGTGCGGGACATCGTCGGCCGACACGACGATCCGGATCACGTCGACGACCCCGATCGCATCGAGCGCGGCATCGATCAGCCGGCGATGGGAGCCCGAGGCGACCGCGACCGGATAGGACGCGGCGATCCGGCGCGCGGCTTCCGCGGCGCCTGGGATCGCGGGCGCGCCAACCAGGCGATACCGCTCCATGAGTGCGTCGACGATCGACCCGGCGATCTCCAGGTCGTGCTCGGGTGTCAGGCCGGCCCGCTCCCCCATGGTCCGGGCCCACTGCGCGGTATTCGCGCCCATCGTCCGCCGCTCGTCCTCGTCCCGCCAGGAGATGCCGTGGCCCGCGGCCCAGGCGTCGCGGACGTCCCGCCACCAGATCTGGGTATCGACCAGGACACCGTCGAGGTCGAAGATCACGGCCGCGATCGGCGCGTCGCCGGCTGTTGCGATCTCAGAGCCGGATCGCATGGTCGTCGAATGCATCGAACCTCCCGAACCGCGCCGGACTCCCACCAACGCATCGCTATCGTACGGAGGGCACGCACGCCGGGGGTCCCGCGCGTGGCTCGGTCTGCAGGAGGCGGCAGTGCACCTCGATCGACGACTGATCGGCTGGGGCCTGTTCTTCATCATCCTCGGCGCGGTGCCGCTCGCCGTCCGGGCCGGCGTGATCGGCAGCGAGGCGGCCGGACGCTGGCTCCTGCTGTGGCCCCTGCTCCTGGTGGGCTGGGGGCTCGGCCTGGTCCTGCGGCGAACCGCAATCGACTGGATCGGCGGCGCGGTCACCCTGGTGACCCTCGGCCTGATGGGCGGCGGGCTCATCGCGACCGGCTTCGGCGGCTTTCCGGCGTTCTCCTCCTGCGGCGAGGGAGGATCGGGCACCGCGTTTGCGACCCAGGGCGGCCGCTTCGGCACGGCGGCGCGGATGAATGTCGAGTTCGACTGCGGGACCGTGAACGTGACGACGGCCGTCGGCAGCGAGTGGCAGGTCAGCGGCATCGATTCGGACGGGCGCGGCCCAGAGCTGGAGGGCGGAGACGACGCGATCACCCTCCGAACCCCTTCGGAGCAGGACAACGTCTTCCGCTTCGCCTCGCGGCGCGTCGCCTGGAATGTGACCGTACCGCGAGACCCGCTGCTCGACTTCGGGCTGACCCTCAACGCCGGGCAAAGCAACGTCGATCTCGCCGGCGCCCATCTGGAGTCGGTCCGCCTGACGGTCAATGCCGGCTCGCTCCGGCTGGCCCTCAACGAGGCGGCGAGCGTGCGGAGCGTCGATGTGACGCTCAACGCCGGCAACGCGACGCTCCGCCTGCCCGCGATCGATGGCGACGCCGATGTCTCGCTCAACGCCGGCAACCTCACCGCCTGCCTTCCCGAGGACGCCGTGGTGCGGCTCGAGTGGAGCGGTGCCCTGGCGGCCAACGATCTCGATTCCAGCGGGCTCGTGCGCGTCGACGATGACACCTGGACGTCGGGGGGCTTCGATGCCGGCCGGCCCCACCTGGAGCTGCGGGTCAGCGCTAACGCGGGCCGCTTCGGTCTCGAGATTGGAGGTTCCTGCGATGCGTGATCGTCTCTACCGGTCGCGCGACGATCGGATGCTCTGGGGTGTCGCCGGCGGCATGGCCGACTGGCTCGCCATCGATCCGGCCATCGTCCGGATCGTCTGGGCGCTGCTGGTCCTCGCCGGTGGGGCGGGCCTCCTCCTCTACCTCGTTGCCGCGATCGTGATCCCAGAGGAACCCGTCGAGCGGGCCGATGCCCCCGTTCCGATGAGCGGTGCCGCTGCGACCGCGGCTGCAGCAGGCATGGACGCCACGCAAGCCACGACCGGCGATGACGCCGCCGCGGCCACGACCGGGGCCGCCGGCCCCGGCGATCCCGTTGGTGCGGGACCGAGCGGTGGCGCACCCGTAGCTTCCGCGGCGCCCGTAGCTTCCGCGGCGCCCGCGGCGGCTTCGGCGATGGCGGCGTCGGCGGACCCGGGCCGTCAAGCGACGCGCGAGGCCCGTCGGGCCGAGCGTCGGATGGCTCGGGGTCAAGGTCAGGGCAACGGCATCGTCATCCTCGGGGTGATCCTGATCGCCGTCGGTGGCTGGCTGCTGGCCCGGATGTACCTGCCGTTCTTCGACGATCAGATCGTCGGGCCGGTCTTCCTCGTCGTCGTCGGGATCCTCCTGGTGGTCAGGGCCGTCAATCGCCCGCGGCAGTCGCCGCCCTCCTGAGGACCGCCACCCTCCCGACGAAAGCACCGAATTCGGGCCTGAGTAGACTCAAATCGAACGCCCAACACTCAGGAGTGCTCTCGCCATGTGGTTCTTCTCGAAGCCCGCGACCATGCCCAGCCCGGCCGAGGCCCTGCCCGGCCGCTCGGAGCCGGTGGTCGGGCCGTTGTCGCACACCATCTCCGGTCGGCCGTTGCTGGGCCCCTACCCAGACGGGACCGAGATCGCCGAGTTCGCGCTGGGCTGCTTCTGGGGCGATGAGAAGACCTTCTGGCAGGTGCCCGGCGTCTGGGTGACGGCCGTCGGCTACCAGGGCGGCTACACCCCGAACCCGACATACTCGGAGGTGTGCACCGGCAGGACCGGCCACGCCGAGGCAGTTCGAGTCGTCTATGACCCCGCCAAGGTCAGCTATGAGCAGCTGCTGAAGATCTTCTGGGAGTCCCACGACCCGACCCAGGAGATGCGCCAGGGCAACGACGTCGGCACGCAGTACCGATCGGCGATCTTCGTCCACACCGACGACCAGCGTCGCGCCGCCGAGGCCTCCCGCGAGATGTACCAGGAGCGGCTGAGCGAGAAGGGCTTCGGCGCGATCGCGACCGAGATCGCGGGACCCCCGGCGCCCACCTTCTTCTTCGCCGAGGACTATCACCAGCAGTACCTCGACAAGAACCCGAACGGCTATTGCCCGGACCACAGCACGGGCGTGTCGTGCCCCATCGGGGTTGGCGTCAGGGCCGACTGACCGACGGCTCGTCCGCTGACCCCTTTGATTGGCTCGGGTCCAGCCCGCGTGAGCGTCCTCGAACCTGAAGAGTAGGGTTCGGCTCGATGGCCAGGTCCCGACGGGCCGTGCCGACGGGTACGGTGACCTTCCTGTTCAGCGACATCGAGGGGTCCACACAACTGGTCCAGGAGCTCGAGTCGGCGGACTATCGCGAGCTGCTCGAGCGGCACCAGCGTCTCCTCCGGGCCGCATTCGCGGCGCACAGCGGGATCGAGCGCGGCACGGAGGGCGACTCCTTCTTTGTCGTCTTCCGCGATGCGTCCTCGGCAGTGGCGGCGGCCGTCGAAGCCCAGCGTTCGCTGCAATCCGCGCAGTGGCCGCAGGGCCACGAGGTCAGCGTGAGAATGGGCCTGCACAGCGGCGAGGGCATCCGCGGCGGCGACGACTACATCGGCCTGGATGTCAATCGAGCCGCGAGGATCGCCTCCGCTGCCCACGGGGGCCAGGTGCTCGTCTCCGAGGCAACGCGGGCATTGGCGGAGCGGAACCTGCCGAGCGGCGTGGGCCTGCGCGACCTCGGCGGGCATCGCCTCAAGGGTCTCGCGTTGCCAGAACGCGTGTATCAATTGGTCGTCGACGGCCTGCGCTCCGAGTTCCCACCGCTGCACAGCCAATCAGCACGCGCGGCCCATCTGCCCGCGCGCCTGACGAGCTTTGTCGGGCGCGAGGCCGATCTGGACGAAGTCCAGCGCCTCCTGGCGAGCAGC
>DASQFM010000159.1:0-3946 GCA_035633135.1 Candidatus Eiseniibacteriota bacterium | reverse complement strand
GATCGATTCGGCGGTCGAGAGGTGGGCCAGGTGCAGCCGGGCCCCGGGAACATCGCGGATCACGTCGGCCAGGACGGCGATGTCGCGCGCCACGCCGCTTGCCTCGGCGGCCGCCGGCTGCCCGCGGAGGCCAAGGACCGTGGCCACCAGCCCGTCGGCGGCCTCGGTGCCGTGGCTCAGGCTCGGATCGTCGGCATGATCGACGATCGGAAGGCCGAGCATGCCGGCATACGCCAGCGCGTTGGCGAGCAGCGCCGCCGAACGGAGCGGGGCACCGTCGTCGCTGAAGCCGGCGACGCCCGCATCGGCCAGCTCACCCAGCGGCGCGAGCTGCTCTCCGGCGAGACCCGCGGTGACGGCGGCGAAGGCCCGCAGCTCCAGCGGCGAGCCGGACGCAGCCCGGGCCGCGACAATGCGGCCGAGGACCGCGGGGTCGTCGAGCGGCGGCGAGGAGTCGGACATCAGGCAGACGCGGGTGAAGCCACCGTGGGCCGCCGCGGCGAGGCCCGTGGCGATGGTCTCGGCGTCCTCGTTGCCGGGTTCGCGGAAGTGAGCATGCAGGTCGGTGAACCCGGGCGCGACGACCACGCCCCGGTCGTCGACGCCCTCCGCGTCCGCACCGTCCAGCCATGTCACCACCTCGAGGACGCCGCCGCGAACCACGATCTCGCCGGGGCCTTCGCGCCCGGCGACGGGATCGACGAGCCAGGCCCGGCTGATGTCGAGGTCGACGGGCTTGCCGAGCGCCAGGCCGGACGCGGCAGCAACACCCGAACGCACGGCGGCGGCGTCCGGGTCGGGCGAACCCGCCGCGGGGGCCGCGCCCGTCCCGGGCGAACCCGCGGCGACGGTCACGTCGCTCTCAGGCGGCTCACACCGCGGACGCGACTCACGCCGCAGCCTGCGCGCCGGCCAGGAGGTAGAGGACGGCCATCCGGATCGCGACGCCGTTGGCGACCTGCTCGGTGATGACCGACGCCGAACCGGCCGCAACGTCCGGCGCGATCTCGACCCCTTCGTTCATCGGCCCTGGGTGCATCACCAGCGCGCCGGGCGCGGCCAGCCGCATCCGCTCGGCGGTGATGCCGAAGCGGGCCGCGTACTCCCGCAGCGAGGGCAGCAGGCCGCTGGCCATCCGCTCGCGCTGGATCCGGAGCGCCATGACCACCTCGGCGTCGCACAGGGCCGCGGAGAGGTCGGACGTGACGGTGAACGGCCGGTTGCCGGCGACGCCCGCCGCGGCCCACGCCTCGAACCCACGCAGGAGCGTCGAGGGGCCACAGACCCACACGTCCGCGCCCGCAGCGGTGAGCGTCCACAGGTTGCTGCGCGCCACCCGCGAATGGAGCACGTCGCCGACGATGACGACCTTCCGTCCGGCCACGGACCCGCCGGGGATGCGCGACCGGATCGTGTACAGGTCGAGCAGGGCCTGGGTGGGATGGGCGTGCGTGCCATCGCCGCCGTTGAGGACGTGACCGCCGAAGTGCTGGGCGGCGAGGTACGGCGCGCCTGACACCGGGTGGCGGATCACCAGGATCCGGGCGCCGAGGGCCTCGATCGTGCGGACCGTGTCGACCAAAGATTCGCCCTTGGACACCGAGGAGGCAGCGGCCGAGATGTTCACGACCTCGGCCGAGAGGTTCTTGCCCGCGACCTCGAAGCTGACCCGGGTCCGCGTCGAGGTCTCGTAGAACAGGATCGTCAGGCCGAACCCGCGGAGGGCCGGAACCTTCGGGATCGGCCGCGCCAGGATCCCCGACATCGTCTCGGCGGTCTGGAGCACGAGCTCGATGTCGGCCCAGCTCAGGGTGTCCGTGTCGAGCAGGTGGCGATGCTGCCAGCGTCCCGCGGGGGCCGCCTGCCAGGCGGCGTCGTCGAGGACGTCACCCGCTACCGAGTCCCTCCCGGCGGGCAGTCTTGTCGCCAGCGCGGGGCCTGATTCGTCGAGGGCCTGGAGCTCGGCGCCCGGGCGGTCCTGGATCATCGTCAGGCGACGCTGTCGGCGATCGCCGCGGCGACCGGCCCGCGTTCGATGTCGACCGCGTCCTCGCCGTCGACCTCCTCGATGCGGACCCGGACGAGCTCCTCCCGCGAGGTCGGTACGTTCTTGCCGACGTGATCGGCGCGGATCGGGAGCTCGCGGTGACCGCGATCCACCAGCACGGCCAGCCGAATGGCCTGTGGCCTGCCGAACTCGATCAGCGCGTCCATCGCGGCCCGGATGGTGCGGCCCGTGAACAGCACATCGTCGACAAGGACGGTCGTCGTCCCGGTCACGTCGAACGGCAGGTCAGTGCCTTTCACCACGGGCTGCTGGGCCAGCAACGAGAGGTCGTCGCGATAGAACGTGATGTCCAGCGCGCCGACGGGGATTCGGGCGCCTTCGTGCTCCTCGATCGCGGCGGCCAGCCGCTGGGCGAGCGGCACACCGCGGCGCTGGATGCCCACGAGCGCGAGGCCGTCGGTCCCGGCCTGCTTCTCGACGATCTCGTGGGAGATCCGGATCACGGCCCGGCGGATCTCGTCCTCGGTCATGATCCGACGGCCGGTCACCGGTCGCTCCAGCCCGAGCACGATGTCCGTGGGCCGCTCGTCGCCGCAGTCGTGCGACGTGGCACGATCGTTCCTCTCCTTCCGGCCTCACAGGGCCTGATCACCGGCTCGCGGGGCCGGGCATGAAGGGTCGGGCTGAGTCTACCGCGCCGGAAAGGGTCAGTAGATCCGGATCGTGACCGCGGTCGTCCCCGACCAGGAGGGGCAGCCGCAGATCGCAAAGAAATCCGGCTTGTAGAGGTCGATGACACGGCCGCCTGCTTCGGTCGGCCCGTAGTCGTTGATCACCCGCTCGATGCAGTCGGCCTTGCCGCAGATCACCACGGTCGTGCCACGCGGCAGCCGCATCGCGGTCGTCCCGTTCGAATAGAACGATGCCTCGCCCTCGACCGTCGACTTGGGTGGCTTCCAGTCCCAGGCGGCCGCCACGGCAGGCAGCTTGACGGCGACGCGATCGACGTCGGGTGCGTCGACGCCGCGCTCCACGAATGTCGTGGACGCGTCGATCACACCCGCCGACGAATCGGCAGGCTGGAACGCGAGCGTCGCCCGAATCGGGCGTTCACGCGCAGCCGCGAGGATGACATTTCGGAACGACGCTGCACTGGTTGGCGGCTCGGGGATCGAGCTGTTTGATCCCGCGAGGCCCGGCAGCGCGCCGAGCGCGAGGATGATGGTGAGCACCAACCTCACGACCGTATTGCTCGGTCGCACGTCGGGCACGATACGGCATCACGTCAACTTGCGGGTAAACCGGGCCCCCCGAGCGGTGCCAGCAAGCCCCGCGCAGGCCCGCTAGCGGACGATGAACAGCTGGCTGGCTGGGATCGTCTGGACCTCGCCGAAGGTGTCCTCGGACCAGGCGAGCACGTGGACGCTGCTCTCCGCGCCATCCTGGCCGGATGGGCTGACCCAGGCCAGCCGGCCCTGTTCGATCGAGAAGCCGCGCATCGCCGGAACTCCCGGCAACGGCGTCAGCAATGGGTCGATGTTGCCCGCCTCCGGATCGAGGACGATGACCTGGAGCGTCCCGACCGTCGGATCGGTGGCGTCGGCGATCCAGATCGCCAGCCGGGTGCCGGTCGGATCGAAGGTCATCTGGAAGTCGGCCATGGGACCGACGACGAGGGCCTGCGGGTCGCCCGCGGGTTGGGTGGAAGGCTGGAGCGAGGGCGGGGCCACGGGGCTGGCCGGTTGAGTCCCGATTTCGGGGGTGCCGAGTGGAGCCTCGGTCGCTGGCGGCGTGGTCGCGATCACGGTGATGTCGCGGCTCGGTGTCACCTCGGCGGGCGCCGGCTCGGCCGTCGGCTCCGTCGAGGCTGCATCGCTGGCTGCGATCTCGGCGGACTCCGTCGGCCCAGCTTCGCCTGCCGACGGCGCGGGCTGTGGC
>DASQFM010000158.1:0-5273 GCA_035633135.1 Candidatus Eiseniibacteriota bacterium | reverse complement strand
GAAATACCGCTACATGAGCGGCGGCCAGACCGCGGTCCCGGTGACGGTCCGCGTCGTGTGTGGCGCCACGGGTCGATTCGGGACCCAGCATTCAGCCACCGCCGAGAGCTGGTACATGCACCTGCCGGGGCTGCGCGTCGTGACCGCCAGCTCGCCGGGCTCGGCCTACGAGCTGCTGCGAGCCGCCATCGACGACAACAACCCGGTCCTGTTCCACGAGCACAAGGGCCTGTATGCCCGCAAGGGCCTCGTCCGGCGCGGCGCGATCGCCGACGTCGGGGTGGCCGCGGTGCTGCGTCAAGGCTCGGACATCACGATCGTGGCCACCCTGCTCATGGTCGAGCGGGCGCAGGCCGCCGCCGAGGAGCTGGCGAAGGCCGGCATCGAGGCCGAGGTCATCGACCTCCGCTGGACCCGTCCGCTCGATCTCGAGACGGTCAGCGCGTCGGTCGGGAAGACCGGACGCCTGCTCGTCGTCGAGGAGCAGGTCCACGCCGCCGGCTGGGGCGCGACGCTCATCTCGGAGCTGTCGATCGCCGGGACGACCTGGAAGCGGCCCCCGCAGCGGCTGTCGCTGCCCGACGACCTGCCGATTCCGTACACCCCGCCACTCGAGGATGCCGTGCTGCCGACCGCCGAGGCCATCGTGGCCGCGGCCACGACCGGCGTGAGGGGTTGACGGCGATCCGCGAGGGGACGCCGGTCCCGGCACTCAGCCGCAACGCCCTGGTCATCGACCGGGTCGAGACGATCGCGCTCCGGGCCCCGCTCGGCCGCCGCTACGCCGGCAGCGCCTACAGCATGGTCAACCGCTGCACGATCGTCACCCGCCTGCATACCGCCGACGGCCTCGTCTCGGAGGTCTACACCGGCGACACGGACGCCGAGCAGGCGATCATCGTCCGGATCATCCACGACGAGCTCGCGCCGCGGCTGATCGGCCGCTCGGCCGCCGACCCCGAAGGCGCCTGGCGGGCGATGGAACCCTCGACCGACGACATCCTGCGCGACCGCGGCCTGGCTCTCCAGGCCATTGCCTGCCTGGACGAGGCAATCTGGGATCTCTTCGGCCGGGCCGCCGGGCTGCCGCTCCACCGCCTCTGGGGCAGCGTCGCGGACGCCCTGCCGATCAGCATCATCGGCGGCTACTACCACCTCGAGGGCGATGAGCTTCGCGAGGTCCTCGCGGACTACGTCCGGCAGGGCTTCGCCGGCATCAAGTTCAAGGTCGGCGGACGGACGCCGCGCAAGGACGCCCTGCGCGTGACTGCGGCGCGGGAGGCCATCGGCCCGGATATCGCCCTGATGGTCGATGCCAACCAGGGCTACGACCGCGCCCAGGCGGTCGAGTTCGCCCGCCTCGTGGCCGACCTGGATGTCCGCTGGTTCGAGGAGCCCTGCCGCTGGACGAACGACGCCCGCTGGATGCGCGACGTCCGCTACCAGACCGGGATCCAGGTCTGCGCCGGGCAGAGCGAGACGACCCTGTCGGGGATCCGCGACCTGATGGTTGGCGGCGCGATCGACGTCTCCAACTTCGACGCGTCGTGGGCCGGGGGACCGACGATCTGGCGGAAGGCCGCCGGGCTCGCGGCCGCCTTCGGGATCCAGCTCGGCCACCACGAGGAACCCCAGATCGCGTCGCACCTCCTGGCCAGCGTGCCCGACTACACCTTCGTGGAGTGCTTCGACGCCGAGCGCGACCCGTTCTTCTGGCAGCTCAGTGACATCTCGACCCGCGTCGGTGGCGGCACCTACACCCTGCCCGAGCGACCCGGGTTCGGCATCGAGCTCGACTGGGACTACGTCCGCGGCCACACCGTGGACACCCAGGCAAGCGACCGGCAATCGGTGAGCTGAGGGGCGACATGGCCGTCACGGGCTTCTTCCACGGCGGGATCACGGTCCGCGACATGGATCGCTCGCTGCGCTTCTATCGTGACGGCCTGGGCCTCGAGATCGAGTTCGACACGATCCTCGACGCGGACTACCTCAAGACGGTGCTCGGGCTCGCGTTCGACCACATCCGGGCGGTCTACCTGCGCATCCCCGGCGGCGGCTTCGTCGAGCTCCTCGAGTATGTCGGCATCGAGCGGCTGTCGGCGGAGTCGCGGCCCTGTGATTACGGGGCCGGTCACCTGTGCCTGTACGTGGACGACGTCGTCGCCGCCTTCGGCCGTCTTCGGGGGCTCGACTTCCATGCCCGCTCGGCCGACGTCGTCGACATCACCGCGGGGCCGAACGCCGGCGCCCGCAGCGTCTACATGGCCGATCCGGACGGGTACGCCGTCGAACTGTTCCAGAAGCGCCCGGGAGCCTGACGAGAGCTCGGGTCCACCAACAGCGGAGGCGAAGCCGATGCGCAGACCGATCGAGACGCTCGCGACGGGACTTGGTCATCCGGAAGGTCCGGACATCCTGCCCGACGGCCGCGTCGTCATGGTCGAGACGTACGGCAGCCGGATCCTGGCGTGGTCCCAGGAGGCGGGAATCCACCTCTACGCCGATTGCGGCGGCGGGCCGAACGCAGCCATGCTCGGCTCCGACGGCGCCCTCTACATCACCCAGAACGGCGGCACGGTCGGGGCCTGGCGCGCGAACCGGATGGTTCGTCCCTCGATCCAGCGAGCCTGGCCGGACGGACGTGTCGAGGAGGTCGCGTGGCAAGCTGCGGGCCTCCAGCTGCAGGCGCCCAACGACCTGACCTTCGGGCCCGATGGCCGCCTGTACTTCACCGACCCGGCCGACTACCTGCCGGATCAGCGCCGACCGGGGCGGGTCTTCGCCCTCGCCCCTGACGGGAGCTCGGAGCTGCTCGAGGAGATTCCGGACGCCTACCCGAACGGCATCGTTGCCGAGCCCGACGGCTCGATCGTGGGGGTCGAATCCTACGAGCGGCGGGTCTATCGGAAGCGCCCCGGCCGGCCGTCGGAGCTGCTCCATCAGCTGCCCGAGGGCCACATCCCCGCCGGCCTCAAGCTCGCCGCCGACGCCAACCTCTGGATCACCACGTTCATGTCCGGTGGCGTCGACATCGTCGCTCCGGACGGCCGCGCTCTCGATTTCCTCGAGACGGGCGGCGTGCCGCTCAACTGCGTGTTCCATGACGGATCGCTGCTGATCACCGATTTCGGCGAGATAACCGCCGTGACCGCCGCCGCACCGATGGACGGCCGGCTGTGGCGCGTCGAGGTCGGCGTCGAAGGCATGCCGCTCTTCCGCGGCGCGATCGCTTAGGGCGACCTCGGCCACCAGCCGCGCTTCGTGCAGCGTATTCATCAAATGGAATATTCAACAAATGGCATAGCCAGGTCGGATGGAAACCACGTGATGGTCGAGCCGCCGGCGCCCGGCCACCGGGCTACTTCGGGCGCAGCCAGTCGGGCTTGTTGTGAATGCCCAGGATCGACCAGCCGCCGTCGACGACGATCGTCGCGCCGGTGACGTAGGACGCGTCGTCGGAGGCCAGGAACAGGACGACGTTCGCGATCTCGTCCGTCGTCGCCAGGCGTCCCATCGGGATCTCCTCGCTCATGGCCTCGATGTCGAACGCACCGCTCGCCGCGACGCTCTCGAGGAGCGCGGTCCTCGTCATCCCGGGCGCCACCGCGTTGACCCGGATGCCGACCTCCGCAACCTCGACGGCCATCACCCGGGTGAGGCTCATCAACGCCGCCTTCGCCGCGGAGTACGGCCCGCGGCCGGGTAGGGCGATGATCCCGGCGACCGACGCGATCGAGACGATCGACCCGGAGCGCTTTGGCCGCATCAGGGACATGGCCAGCGCGCTGCAGTTGAACGTCCCGACGACGTGCACGTCGAGCAGTCGCGACCAGTCGGCCGCGTCGAACGTCTCGGTCAGGCCGAGCTGCTGCGTGCCGGCGTTGTTGACCAGGACGTCGAGGCGGCCCTCGGTCGCCTCGATCGAGGCAAAGGCAGCCTCGACCTGGGCCCGGTCGGTGATGTCGCAGCGGACATAGCGGGCACCATCCACCGGCGCCGCCGGGTCGATGACGTCGGGCACAACGGCCCGCCCGCCTTCGGCGATGAACCGCCGGACGATGGTGTCGCCGATCCCGCCGGCGCCGCCGGTGACAACCGCCACCCGACCCTCAAATCGACCGCCCACCAGCGCCTCCTGCCTTGCCTGGGCACATGTCCGCGGCTGGCGGACCGGCGCCGACGGCTATGATTGCAACCGTTTCCGGTGAGGATACCTGTCTGAATGGAGGGCCAGATGGCGGGGGTCGAACGGCGGGCCGTGGTAACGGGAGCGGCCAGCGGAATCGGCCAGGCCGTGGCGCTCCGTCTCCTCCGCGAAGGCATCCAGGTGATCGCCGCCGATCGCAACGAGGCGGGGCTGGAACCCGTTGTCGCGGCCGGCGCCGTGCCGTTCGTCGGCGATCTCGCAACCGACGGCGACCGCGATCGGCTCGTTGCGGCAGGCGCCGGCGTGAATCACCTCGTGAATGCCGCGGGCATCATCCGACTCAAGCCGATCCTGGAGTTCACGGTCCAGGACATCCGCGACATCTATGCGATCAACGTCGAGGCGACGTGGGACCTGACGTCCAGGATCGGCCGCTCGATGCCGAGCGGGGGCTCGATCGTCAACCTCTCGTCGTCGTCGGCCAAGCTCGCGACGACCACGGAGGCCGCGGTGTATGCCTCCTCCAAGTCCGCCGTCCTGTCGCTCACGCGCTCGTTTGCCTACGCCTTCGCGCCGTCGAACGTTCGGGTCAACGCCATCTGCCCCGGCATCGTCGACACGCCGATGCAGGAGAAGGTCCTGGCCGAGGTCGCGGCCAAGCGCGGGGTAACAGTCGAGGAGCTGTCCACGGCGAGGAACAAAACCGTGCCGCTCGGCCGCGCTGCCTCCGCCGAGGAGTGCGCCGGCACGATCTGGTTCCTACTCAGCGATGCGAGCGGTTACATGACCGGCCAGGCGATCAACTACACCGGCGGCCTGGTGATGTGGTGAGCGACGGGCCGGCCGGGATGGATCCGGCCGCGGCGCACCTCCTCACGGGCCGGGATCGGTCCCCGGACCCAACCCGCGAGCTCCGCGCCGGCCCGGTTAGCGCCCTCCTCAACGGCCCGGACCTGCGCCACATCCGGGTGGGCGGCATCGAGCTCATCCAGCGGGTGTACATGGCGGTCCGGGACGCCCCCTGGAACACGATCCCGGCAACGGTCACCGCCTCGCGGATCGAGGCCGGCGCCGATCGCTTCAGCGTGGCCTTCCACGCCGAGCACCGCCATGAGGCCATCGC
>DASQFM010000157.1:0-7240 GCA_035633135.1 Candidatus Eiseniibacteriota bacterium | reverse complement strand
GATGGTCATCGCCGCGATGGCCGTCCGGAACTCGCTGATGAACGCCGGCAACCCGATCTTCAGCGCCTTCGCCATGGACCAGGTGTCGCCGGCGGAGCGGGCGACGCTGTCGGCGGCCATGTCCCTGCTCTGGTCGGTCGGCTGGATCGTGGGCGGGGTCTACTACTCCGCCGCCCAGGCGCTGCTGGGGTTCGACGGCGGGTATGCGCTGGACTTCCTGACAATCATCGTCCTCTACAGCCTCGCGACCATGCTGTACTGGCGCTGGTTCCGCGATGCAGAGGAGCCGACAGCTCTCGAGGCGGCGGCGGCCTGAGGGCCGAGCCACTAAACTCCGGCCATGACCATCCAGGCGGCGCCTCGCGAGCCGACCGGCATCCCGAAGAACCCCGGCCGGCGCGAGCTCGGGATGAAGGCGACGCTGCTCTTCCCGTCGAAGGAGATCGTCGAGCAGTACTACGTCCCGCTCATCTATACCGCCTGCCGGACGTGCTACTCCGAGCTCGAGCCGGGCGAGATCTTCCGGCGCGCCGAGCACGGAGAGATCGACGCAGCCCGGATGCAGCGGCTCATCAGCAACGTCATCGAGTCCGGCCACGGCAGCACCATCGAGCACGTCGTCTTCACCTTCGGCATCAGCGGCGTGTCACGGACCCTGTCGCACCAGCTGGTCCGCCACCGGGCCGGCGTGGCGTTCGACCAGCAGAGCCAGCGCTACGTGACCTACAAGAACGCGGCGACGATGCTGCCGCACACGATCGCCGAGGCCGATCCGGCGGTTCGCGAGCGCTACGAGGAGCAGGTCGAGGGCTCGATGGAGCTGTACGCCGAGCTCGTCGCGGCCGGCATCCCCGGCGAGGACGCCCGCTTCGTGTTCCCCAACGCGACGCGGACCAACCTCGTCATGACGACCAACCTGCGGGCGCTGATCCACATGTCCGGCCTGCGCCTGTGCACGATGGCCCAGTGGGAGATCCGCCGGCTGTTCCAGCTGATCCGGCACGAGATCTTCGCCGTCAGCCCGTTCCTGGGCTCGTTCCTGGCCCCCAAGTGCGTGCCGCTCGGCTACTGCGACGAGATGAACAACCGCGACGGCCACTGCCCCATCCGACCCCACAAGGACCAGGTCCTCGAGGCCTGGGCCGAGAAGGCGAAGGCCGCGCGCGCTGCTGGTCGCGAGCTACGGGTCGAACCGGCCGGCTGATCCGGCGGAGTTGCCCGGGGCCAGGCTGACCGTGCCGGCGCTGCCGTCACCAGATTTGGCATGAAGCTCCGCCACGGAGCCGCCGACGCCCGAATTGGTTGCGCATCGTCATTGGATGCAGGTTCGTGACCGGGCCCTGCATCCAGTGCACCTAATGGACGTGATCGCCATCTCTTGCCGCTTGATCCGGCATCGAACGCAGGATCGCGGCAATTCGCCCTGCCGACGCGTCCTGATCCTGCAGCTCGTGTCGGTTCGGGGACCCAATTCAGGTGTCGGTCCACCTGTCCGGTCCCATAGGTGCATCCGATGCAGGCAACCCCTGATGCAGGCACCGTGATGCACGCGGCCACTTCGCCCTGGGCTGAACGGCGCTCGCTAATCCGGCCGACCGCAGCGTTTGCGGCTGCGGGCGCCCGCTCACGCATGTCGAAGTGAGTTCCTCGCGTCCTCGCCGCCTTGCGTCGGGCTCGGCTGATCCGGCGGAGTTGCCCGGAACCTGGCGGCTCGCGGAGCCGGCCCATGGCCGCGTTGGCGCCTCCGGGCGTTCGCTCACGCACCACGAAGTGCGCTCGCTCTCGTCCTCGGCGCCGCCTTGCCATGGACTCGGCTGACCGAGCCCAATTGCCTACCCCTCGGATTGGTAGTCCGCGACGAAGCGGCGGATGAGGCGGGCCAGGCGTGGACCGGCTTCGGCTCCGGCGGCGAGGACCTCCTCGTGGGTGAGCGGCTCGCCGGTGTAGCCGGCGCCGGCGTTCGTCACCACGGTGACGCCGCAGACCTCCAGGCCGGCCCAGCGGGCGGCAAGGCACTCCAGCACGGTCGACATCCCCACCGCCTGGCCACCGAGGAGGGCATACATCCGGACCTCGGCCGGGGTCTCGTAGTTCGGCCCGGTCAGCCCGACGTACACGCCCTCGGCGAGGTAGACGTCCTCGGCGACTGCCGCGGCGCGTAGCCGAGACTGGAGGCGCGGGCTCCATGCGTCGGTCATGTCGGGAAAGCGCGGGCCGATGGAATCGACATTCGGCCCCAGCAAGGGGTTGTGGCCGGTGAGGTTCACGTGGTCGCGGATCAGCATGAGGGTGCCGGGCGCGAACGACGGATCGAGCCCGCCTGACGCGTTCGTCAGGACCACGACGCTGGCGCCGAGGCGCCGGAACAGCAACACGGGCTGGACGACGAGCCCCGGCGCGTTGCCTTCGTACAGGTGCAGCCGGCCCTGCAGCATCGCGACCGGCCGCCCCGCGAAGTGCCCCAGCAGCAGTCGACCGACGTGACCGGGCGCCGTCAACGCGGGCCAGCCCGGCAGATCGGCGAACGGAATCGCCACGCTGTTGGTCAGCTCGTCGGCGAGACCTCCGAGGCCCGAGCCGAGGACGATCCCGAGCTCCGGAACAAGGTTCGTCCTGGCCCGGACGGCCGCCGCGAGCGCGTCGAGCCGGGCGGGCTGGTCGGCCGGCCAGATCGGCCACGATGGGTCGAGCTGGGGCTGGGCAGGAGCCTTCCCAGGCAGCCGGATGGGTTCCGTCACGAGGACATCATGATCTGACGCACCCCGCCGTGGGCGACCGATCCTGCTCCCACGGCCCGGGCGCCAGCATCAACACCGATCTCGCCGGGCCGCGCGCGGACCGCGGACGGTACCTGGATGCCGAGGCGCCGGGTAACAGAAGCGCCCGAAGCGACCGACTTGGAGGGAGGTCCCTTGATGCGATCTCGGTCCCTCGATCCCTGGCGGCCCCTTCGGGCAAGACCTACGGTACGGAACCGGCCGCTGGGGGGTCAACGCGGTTATCCACCAGTTCTGCCGGGCCGGCGCAGGGGCCGTCCACGAAGTGGAGGCCGGTGTGGACGCGTCGTGGACAACGCTGTGGATCAATGGACGAGCGGAGCGATTCGGCGAAAACGGGCGGGAGCCAGGGCTCAGCCGCCGATGGCGAACATCTCGACCTTTGGCAGCCGGTTTGACGTGGCGGCGGCTCGGAGCTCCGAGTAGCGGTCGCCGCGGACATGCCAGACGCGCGCGATCAGGTCGCGAAGGTCGGCATCCGATGCCCCGCCTCGGAGGGGGCCGCGCAGGTCGCGGCCAGCGACGCCGAAGAGGCAGGTGTACAGCTTGCCGTCAGCCGAGAGACGCGCTCGCGTGCAATCCCCGCAGAACGGGCGGGTGACGGAGGCGATGATCCCGATCTCGCCGGATCCGTCGCGGAACCGCCAGCGCTCCGCGACCTCACCGCGGTAGCTCGCCTCGGCCGGCTCGATCGGCAGCTCCGCGTCGATGGCGGCCGCGATCTCGGCAGCCGTCACGACATCGTCGAGGCGCCAGCCGTTCGTGGTGCCGACGTCCATGTATTCGATGAACCGCAGCACCAGGCCCTCGTCGCGGGCCCAGCGGGCCATCGGCACGATGCTCGCTTCGTTCTCCCCGCGCTTGACCACGACATTGACCTTGATCGGGTCGAGGCCCGCGTCGCGGGCGGCGCCGATCGAGTCGACGACCCGGCTCACCGGAAAGTCGACGCCGTTCATCCGACGGAAGACCGCGTCATCGAGGGAGTCGAGCGAGACCGTGAGCCGCCGGAGGCCGGCCTGGGCCAGCGGCGCCGCCAGCGGTCGGAGGGCCGAGCCGTTGGTGGTGAGCGTCAGGTCGGGCGCGTCGCCGTCGGGCGTTCGCAACTCGGCGAGCATCGCCACCAGGCGCGGCAGGTCGCGCCGGACCAGCGGCTCGCCGCCGGTGATCCGGAGCTTCTGGACTCCGTGGGCCACGAAGGCCGCCGCGAGGCGCCGGATCTCCTCGTAGGTCAGCACCTCGGCCTTTGGCAGGAACTGGTAGTCGCGGCCGAAGACCTCTGCCGGCATGCAGTACATGCACCGGAAGTTGCAGCGATCGGTGACCGAGATCCGCAGGTCCCGCAGGGCTCGGCCGAACGAATCCAGCAGCCCAGGGCGGCCGTCGAAGGTCGAGCTGGGGGCAGTCGCGAGGGCCGGCGCAAGATCCGTCACGCGCCAAAGCGTACACGGACAACCGCACGGGCCCACTCGTTGACGTGCCCCGCGCCGGCCTCGCGACGGTACCTCCGTGCCGCGGGTGGCGGTACCACTGGCCGACTACCCCAAAGGCGACCAGACCGCCACGATCCCCTGACCGGCGCACGCGACGCCGGCCGCGCTCCATGACCTGAGGACGATCACCGCTCATGCCAGCAACCGCAAAGCGTGGCTTCCGCCTGCCGTGGATGCGAGACGAGGCGGGCTCCGATTCCGTCGCCACGCAGGTGCTCGACGGCCGGCCCGCGGACGCCCCGTCGCCCGAGTCGGATTCCGCGACCGAGCCCGAAGCCGAGGTCCTCGACGACCTGGGTAACGGGCCGTTCGGCATTGCGCCGCCGCCGCGCGATCTCCTGGCGATGAACGACATGGACCCCGTCTCCGATCTCGAGCCCGGGGCGATGACCGAGCTCGATGCAGACGCAGCGACGCCCGGCGAACCCGGCAGCGAGACGCCCGGCTGGCTTCGGCACGCCACGCCGACCGGCGGCGGGCAGATGGACGAGGCGGGCCAGCCGGCCGATGTCCGGCCCGGCAGCAACGTTGAACCAGGCAGTACAACCGGGCCCTCCAGTCCTCCCGTCGCCCATGAAAGCGCGCCGGCGACAGCGTGGCCCGAGGCCGATCTCGCCGCCCGGGCGGCGGTCGCGTCCTCGCTTGCCGGGACCGAGTCGAGCGCGACACCCGAGCTCGGGCGAGCAGACGACCCAGGCGCCGCAGACCAGGCGGCGACGTCGACCCCTGCCGAGCCGGCGCCGGCCGTTGCCGATCCGGTGTCATCTGCCGAGCCGGAGCCCGACCATGCCGGGCCGACGACGTCCGCGGATTCCTCGGTCGCGCGCGAGGGCGTCACGGCGGCCTCGAAGCCGGCGGCCCAGCGGACGGTCCCGGCGCGGGCAGGCGCCTCTGCCCCAGCGGCCCAGCCTGCCCACGAACGCCGTGACAACCCCTTGCTGACCGGCCTGGTCCGCGCGATGCGCGACTCCGCGAGGTCGACGCGCGAGGAAACAAGCGCGCGCCTGCGGGTCGAGGCCGAGGCCAGGGTTGGGGCGATTCGGACGCGCGCCGCCGCCGATGCGGTGGGGCTGCGGACCCAGGCCGACGACGACGTGGTCGGAATCCGGGAATGGTCCAAGGCGGAGATGGCCCGGATCCGGCTCGAGACGACGCAGCGCATCGAGGCACGGCGCACCCAGCTGGCGACCGATTCCCGCGCCCTGTCGGCGCAGACAGGCCGGCTCGTGACCGAGATCGAGGCCGCCGTCGCGACATTCGAGACGGTGATGAAGCGATTCTTCAAGGCCCTCCTTGCCGAGGAGGATCCGGCCCAGCTGGCGACCCTCGCCGAGCGGATGCCCGAACCCCCGGTGCTGGAGGAATTACCAGAGGCAGTGGCAGTCGGCATCGGTAACGTGAGCTCCGGCGCGAAGCGTCGGGCGAACCACGCCGCCGCGAAGCAAATGAAAGGTGCGAAGCGCGCGAATCGCTCGTCGACGGCGCGGTCGGCCGGGGGTGCCCGGCCCGGGGCTCGACCGAGCCGTCGTGCGGCCAGCGGGGCCGGCGCCAATCAGCGCGGCGCTGCCGCGGGAGCCGCGACCACGCTCGAGTCCGGCGCCCTCGATCCGGAGACCGCCGCCCTGGCCGAAGCCGAAGCGCTCGCGGGCCTCGACCTGGTGGCGATGACGGGTGGCGACTGGGCACGCAGCGGCGTGGAACCGTCGTCGAACGGGACCATCGCGCTCGAGGCGACGGACGAAACGACGGGCGAAACGACCGTGCCCGACCCTCCCGAAGAGGAATTCATGATCGAGGGGCAGACGCGGCTGATCGTCGTCGGCCTCGGTGACACCGGCGTCGCCGCGTTCGAGGGCGCGCTCCGGGAGGTGACCGGGGTTGGTTCCGTGAACGTCAGCCCGGGCGACGAGGGCAAGGTCGTCTTCTCGGTCACCCACGGCACCGACACGGATCTGCGGGCTGCCGTCCCCGAGCTGGCCGGTTTCCGGGCTCGCGTGACCGCCGATGAAGGGGCAATCCTCTCGATCGCCGCGACGGACCCCTGACCGCTCCTGGAACCGCGCGCCGAGCGGGGGAGCTACTCCTCGGTGCTGCCGGAGTGGTCGCGGATGGTCTCCACAACCGCTCCGTCGGCGAGGGTCGTGGTATCGCCCAGCGCCTGACCGTCGGCGATGTCGCGCAGGAGGCGCCGCATGATCTTCCCCGAGCGCGTCTTGGGCAGGTCCGGCACGAACATCAGGTGCTTGGGCCGCGCGATCGGCCCAATCACGTAGGCGACGTGCTCGCGGAGCTGGACGGCCAGGGCATCTGACGGCGTCTGATCGGCCTTCAGGATCACGAACGCGAAGATCGCCTGGCCACTGACCTCGTCCTTCTTGCCGACGACCGCCGCCTCCGCGACGGAGCGATGGTCAACGAGCGCCGATTCGACCTCGGTGGTGCTGATCCGATGGCCGGCGATGTTCATTACATCGTCCACCCGACCGAGCAGCCAGAGGTAGCCTTCCGAGTCGCGCTTGGCGCCGTCGCCGGCGAAGTACATGCCCGGAAAGCGGCTCCAATAGGTCTGGCGATAGCGCTCCGGATCGCCATAGATGCCGCGCAGCATGGCCGGCCACGGCCGCTTGAGGACGAGATATCCCCCGCCACCGAGCGGGACGGATGTGCCATCCGCGTCGACGACGTCGGCCTCGATACCGGGGAACGGGAATGTCGCCGAGCCGGGCTTGGTGGTGGTCATCCCGGGCAGCGGCGTGATCAGGATCATGCCCGTCTCGGTCTGCCACCAGGTGTCCACGATCGGCGCCTTGCTGCCGCCGATGTGCTCGTGGTACCAGAGCCAGGCTTCGGGGTTGATCGGCTCGCCGACCGAGCCGAGGAGCCGCAGCGACGACAGGTCATGGTGAGCCGGGAACTCGGGGCCCTGCTTCATGAATGCCCGGATCGCCGTCGGCGCGGTGTACAGGATCG
>DASQFM010000156.1:0-9828 GCA_035633135.1 Candidatus Eiseniibacteriota bacterium | reverse complement strand
TGCTCCTGGCGGGCCGAGTCGGCGACCTCCTTGGCCGGCGACGGGTCTTCCTTGCCGGCCTCGCGGTGTTCACGGCGGCCTCGCTCCTGTGCGGGTTGGCCATCAGCCAGGAAATGCTGGTCGCGGCACGCTTCATCCAGGGCATCGGAGGCGCGATGACCTCTGCGGTGATCCTTGGCATGGTCGTGACGATGTTCACCGAACCGCGCGAGCGGGCCCGCGCGATCGGCCTCTACAGCTTCGTAGCAGCGGCTGGCGCGTCGATCGGGCTTCTCGCCGGCGGTTTCCTGACCCAGGCGCTCAACTGGCACTGGATCTTTCTAGTCAACATCCCGATCGGCATCGCCACCGCGTTCTTTGCCCTGCGGTTGCTCGAGGCAGACCGCGGGATTGGGATCGGGAAGGGCGCTGACTTGGTCGGTGCGTCCCTGGTGACGACGGCGCTGTTGCTCGCGGTGTACACGATCATCCGGACGACCGACTTCGGGTGGGCATCCGCCCACACCGTCGGGTTCGGGGCGGCAGCGATCGCATCGCTGATCGCCTTCGTCGTCCGCGAGTCGCGAACCGCGAACCCGCTCATCCCATTCCGCGTCTTCGGGTCGCGCAACGTGTCCGGGGCGAACGTCGTGCTGTCACTCATCTTCGCCGCTCTGTTCGGGATGTTCTTCCTGGCCAGTCTCTACCTTCAGCGGGTCCGTGGTTACGATCCGCTCGGTATCGGCCTGGCCTTCCTGCCGTTCAGTCTCTCCATCGCAATCCTGTCATTCGCCTCCGCGCCCTTGATCGCCCGCTTCGGCGCCCGCGCGGTGCTCCTGCCGAGTCTTGTCCTCATGGGGACGGGGCTGGTGCTCTTCGCGCGGCTGCCGGTCGAGGCTGACTACGCCTTCGACGTGCTGCCCTCCCTTCTCTCACTGGGCGTGGGCTTCGGGCTCGCCTTCCCATCACTGATGACGCTTGGGATGTCGGGCGTGAGGGAGGAGGATTCCGGCCTCGCGTCCGGGCTGCTCATGACGACCCAGCAGGTCGGTGGAGCGCTGGGCCTGTCGGTCCTCGCTTCGCTCTCGGCGTCGCAGACGAACCGGCTGCTCGCGGTCTCGGCTGCCGAGCCAACGGCGCTGACGAACGGCTACCAGCTGTCGTTCGCTATCGGCGCCGGACTCGTGCTCGTCGCGCTTGTCGTCGCGGGCGCGGTCCTGCGGTCCGCAAACGATGCCGAGGAAAGGTCGAGGCACCAGCCCGACCGGCTGCTCGGCGATGCGCCTGCCGGCGCGACCGCAGCCCCGCGAGTCCGCTAAAGATGGCGGGATCGACGCTGGGTGTCGGGATCATCGGGGTCAACCCGGTCTGGGGCTGGGCCGCCACCGCCCACATCCCGGCGCTGCGCGCACTAGCGAACTACGAGATCCGGGCACTCAGTGCGCTGAGCGCGGAATCCGCGCGCGCAGCAGGCGACGCCTTCGGGGTCAGCGCCGTGTTCTCGGATCACGAGGAGCTCGTGGCCCGGCCAGACATCGACCTGGTCGCTGTGACGGTCAAGGTCCCACACCATCGAGAGCTGGTCTCCGCGGCACTCGCCGCAGGCAAGGCTGTGTACTGCGAGTGGCCACTTGGCCGGGACCTCGACGACGCGCGGGCGATGGCTGCGCTCGCCGCCGAGCAGGGAGTGCGCACGGTCGTTGGGCTACAGGCGCGCCAGGCCCCGGCGATCGAGTTCGTCCAGGAGCTGCTCGGCGACGGGTACGTTGGCGAGGTGCTTTCGACAACGATGATCGGGGTGTCGGTCCCGGGCGACGTCGTGATCCAGCCCAATGTCTACATGCTCGACAAGCGAAACGGGGCCACCATGCTCACTGTCGCCGTGGGCCACAGCCTCGATACCCTGAACTACGTCCTCGGCGAGTTCGCCGAACTGTCAGCCCTGTCGGATATCCGCAGGCCACTGATCACCGCCGAGGAGACCCGAGAGCAGATCGTGAAGACGGCTCCTGACCAGATCGCGGTGTTCGGCACGCTGACGTCCGGGGCGACCGCGAGCATCCACATCCGCGAGGCCGTGGCCGGCGGTACGGGTTTCCTCTGGGAAATCAATGGGACCGATGGAACGCTCCGGATCACCGCCGACGCCGCGTTGCCCGAGATCTTTCCCTTGAGCGTTGCGGGAGCACGCGGGCAGAGCGAGCTCGCCGAGCTTGCCGTCCCGCCGGCGCTGCGACAGAAATGGCCCGCGCTTGCCGGCCTGGAGGGAGCACCCGGCTACAACGTCGGCCGCGCGTACGCCGCGTTCGCGGCGGATATCGACAACGGAACGCAGACCGTGCCGGACTTCGCCGACGCGGTCCGACGCCATGAGATCATCGCGGCCATCGAGCGGTCCGCGGCGTCAGGCGAACGCGTGAAGGTGTAGCGCTCCTGCACCCTCGACGTTGACGGGCGAGAGCGTCAATCGCTTCAAACGCTGGTTCTGGCCTCCGCCGCGAGCGCACTGAGGAGCGCCGCCCTGGCCGCGGCTACTGCCCTGAGGGCTCGGAGGTGATATCCAGGAGTCTGGTCATCTCGATCGCTGTGAGCTCGCCTGCTTCATCGCAGCCCATGACGACAACCGAGCCGACCCGCAGCTGGTAGACAGCGTGGCCGACCGCGAACTTCGCGCGACCGACGAGGACGTGCAGGATCTCGTCGCGGTCCTTGGTGACGACGTGCCAGCGTTCGCCGGCGGGAATGGTCCGCAGCCGGAGCGTCATCCGCTCGGTGCTGATGAGCGATTGGGCTCCGCCGCCGTCACTGAGATTGGCGCGCACGACGAACTTCGCCTCGCTCGACGGCGGCGCGATGAGGTCGTGCGAGCGCGGCGGCAGGTTCGGGTAAGACCCGGGAACGACGTGCGGCGAAAAGCTGCCGATGATCCGCATCGGGACGTCGCCGGTGGCGTGGATGTTGTGTTCCACGCCGGTGGGCGTGTGGACCGCGGTCCCCTGCGCGAGCCGGAACGGAACGCCGTCGATCCAGACCTCCCCTTCGCCCGCGTCGACGTAGAAGACCTCCTCCTCCGGGTCGTGGACGTGCCCGGGCGCGTGGCCGGGTCGGAAGTACGAAACGTTGTGGGTGAGGGCCCGCGACCCGCTCGATCGGCTCACGAGGAGGTACGTCGTGCGCCCCTCGAGCTCGGTCGGTTCGACGTCCGACTCGTGGATCAGGAACATCGGGCAGCTCGACTCGGGATCAGGCGGCCTGGGGCGAGGTCGCCGAACCCAGCGACTCGCGGACGCCCCTCGCGATCGCCTCGGACGAGGGCAGCCAGGCGGCCTCCAGCGGTGCCGCGTAGGGAACCGGAATGTCCAGTCCGCATACGCGTCGCACCGGTGCCCGCAGCGCGTGCCAGGCGAGCTCCGAGACGCGAGCTGCGATCTCCGCCCCGGCGCCGGCATTCCGATGACCCTCGTGGGCAACGACGAGCCGGCCCGTCCGTCCGACCGAATCGAGGACCGTGTCGTAGTCGAGCGGGACGAGCGTGCGAAGGTCGATGACCTCCGCCTCGATGCCCTCGGCGGCGAGGGTCTCCGCCGCCGCCAGGGCGACGTGGACGGTGCGCGAATACGAGGCGATCGTGACGTCCGAGCCGGGCCGGCGGAGTGCCGCCTGCCCGAATGGCGTGCGGTAGATGCCTTCGGGAACTTCGCCCTTCGTCCCGTACAGGGCCTTGTGCTCGATGACAATCGTTGGATGGTCGGCGCGGATCGCCGAAGCCAGCAAGCCCTTGGCATCTGCCGGGCTGGACGGCAGAGCGACTGCGAAGCCGGGCAGGTGCATGAACAGCGCCTCGAGCGACTGGGAGTGCTGGGCCGCCGTGCCACTCCCGACACCCTGCTGCGTCCGGATCGTGAGTGGGACCCGGAACTGGTCGCCGCTCAGGAACTGCATCTTCGCGGCCTGGTTCAGGAGCTGGTCGGCAGCGACGAGCGCGAAGTCCATGAACATCAGCTCGACCACCGGCCGCTTGCCGGTCATCGCGGCGCCTACGGCGGCCCCGACGAACGCCGCCTCCGAGATCGGCGTGTCCAGGATCCGCAGCGGTCCGAAGCGAGCGAGCAGGCCATCGGTGACCTTGAAGACGCCGCCGTACTGGCCGATGTCCTCGCCCATGACGAACACATCCGGATCGTTCTCGAGCTCGAGCGAGAGCGCCTCGCGGACGGCCTCCCGATACGTCAGGACACGGCTTGCCCCTTCGCTCATCGCTCCCACTCCATCCATTCGGTCGCCCCGAGACCGATGTCCGCGATCTCCGGAGGCGGAGCAGCGATCGCCGCTGCCTCCGCGGCGTCGAGGGCCGCGGCGACCGCTGTCTCGAGGTCGCGGATCTCCGACTCGCCGACACCCGCTCGGCGCGCGGCCTTGCGCTGGCTGGTGATCGGATCACGGGCCCGCCACTCATCGACCTCTTCCCGGGTCCGATACGGTTCGGTATCGCCGGGCATGTGACCGCAGAACCGGTACGTCAGCGCCTCCACGAGGGTCGGCCCGCCACCCGGCCGCGCACGCTCGACGGCCTCGCTCAGCACCGAGGCCACAGCGTTGACGTCCATGCCGTCGGCCTGGACGCCGGGCATGCCGTAGGCGGCGCCTCGGTCCGCCAGGCGCTCGATCCGGACGGTGCGGTGGAGCGGCGTCATCTCCCCGTACAGGTTGTTCTCGCACAGGAACACGACCGGCAGGCTCCAGATCGCAGCCAGGTTGAGCGCTTCATGGAATGCTGCCTGGTTGGTCGCCCCGTCTCCGAACGGGACGATCGTCACCCGATCGCGGCCCACGAGGCGGTCGGCGAGGGCAGTGCCGCAGCCGATCGGCAGCCCCGCCGCAACGATCGCATTGCCCGGCAGGACGCCCTTTTCGCGGTCGGCGAAGTGCTTCGATCCGCCGCGGCCACTGTTGCAGCCGGTGACGCGGCCGAGCAGCTCGCCGAAGGCCGCATCGAACGTCATCCCCCAGGCCAGCGCGTAGGCGTGGCCGCGGTAGGTCGGAACCACGAGGTCGCCTGGGCGGCTCGCCAGCCGCGCTCCGACGGCGACCGCCTCCTGCCCGATTCCGAGATGGGTCGAGCCCCGGATCAGGGACCTCGAGAACAGGTCCTGGGCGTGCTCCTCGAAGCCTCGAATTCCGAGCAGGCTCGTGTAGGTGGCAAGCTCTACAGCGCCGAGATCGGCGACGTGGGTCTCCATGGGCCGCGACCATACAATCGATTGTCTTGCGGGGTCAAGCCGCGAAATTGCGCCATCGCTGGCGTGTTTCGCGTCTTGACGGCGGTTGCGGGTGTGCCTATGCTCGGCGGGCTTCACAATCGATTGTGCAGCGAGGTTCCGCGACCAGCGTGAACCAACGGTGTCGGGCTAGGCCCCTCGGAGCGGAGGAGAGGATCATGGTCCAGGCGCGTCGCTCAGTCGGCCGCAGCGCGGCTCTTGCCGCCATTCTCGCTGCCGGCCTCGTTGCCGCCGGCTGCGGCACCACCGCCCCGGGGGCAACAACCGGAGCCGGCTCGAGCCCGGCCGCGGATCTGTCGAAGATCTCGGTCTCGTACCTCGATGGCCTCAAGGGGATCCCGTTCTTCACCAGCGTGCATTGCGGTGCCCAGGCTCGGGCGACGGAGCTCGGAATCAAGTACGACCATGACGGCCCCGCCGAGTTCGACCCGACCCAGCAGATCCCGTTGCTCAACGCGATCGGCGCCAGGAAGCCGAGTGCATTGATCATCTCGCCGACGGACACCCAGGCGCTCATCGCGCCCCTCAAGGGCCTCGTCGAGCAGGGCATCAAGATCGTCACCGTTGACACGACCGTGAACGACGAGTCGGTTGCCGTGTCGCGCATCATCTCGGACAACGCCGCCGGCGGGAAGCTCGGGGCCGAGACGCTGAACCAGCTCACGGGCGGCAAGGGTTCCGTCGTGGTCCTGAGCGTCAAGCCCGGGATCTCGACGACCGACGAGCGAGCCGCGGGCTTCACCGAGGCGATCAAGGCGTTCCCGACGCTCAAGTTCCTGGGCGTCGAGTACAACCAGGGCACCGACAAGGTCGCCCAGGAAGTGGTCACCGGCCTGATCGCGCGGGAACCGGACCTGTCCGGGATCTTCATCGTCGGCAATGTCGGCTCCGAAGGCGCTGCAGCAGCCCTCCGGGCGGCGAACGTGAACGACCGGGTCAAGGTCGTCCAGTACGACGCGTCCCCGCCGCAGGTCGATCAGCTCAAGCAGGGCATCCTCGACGCCCTCATCGCCCAGGATCCCTACCAGGAGGGCGTCTCGGCCATCGACCAGGCCGTCAATGCCGTGCAGGGCAAGCCCGTCGAGAAGGTCATCCAGACCGGCCTCAACGTCATCACCAAGGAGTCCGCCGCGGACGGCTCCGGGCTGAAGTACCAGTACAAGACCGAGTGCTGACGCGGTGCGTCCGGCGGGTTGGCCCCTGGGTCGTAGGATGACCGCAACCTAGGGGTCCACCAGCCCGCGAAGGGCCGGCGTCCGGAGCGACTCGCAGCGAAGGAGCCAATCCTGTTGGCGGCCCCCGTCTCACGCGCCGGCACCAATGGCGAGCCTCACACCCCGGGAGCCGGCGGCCGCTCAACAGCGCCGCCGCAACCCCCGGTCGTCGAAGCGGTCGGGGTCTGGAAGTCGTTCGGCCGCGTCGAGGTCCTGCGCGGCGTCAACATCGCCGTCGGTCCGGGCGAGATCGTCGCCCTCGTCGGCGACAACGGCGCCGGCAAGAGCACCCTCCTGAAGATCCTGTCCGGCGTCGAGTCGCTGGACGCGGGCGAGATCCGGGTCGACGGTCGGGCCGTCGAGATTCGCACTGCCGCAGACGCCCATGCGGCAGGCCTCGAGACCGTCTACCAGGATCTCGCGCTTGCGCCGCACCTGGACGTGTCGGCGAACCTATTCCTGGGGCGCGAGACCGTCCTCCCGGGCCTGCTGGGGCGGCTCGGGTTCCTCGACAACAAGGAGATGCGCCGGGCGGCCTCGGACGACCTCCAGGTGCTGGGCCTGCGCGTTCGGGAAGGCCTGGCCACGTCGCGCGTCGTTGACCTGTCCGGCGGGCAGCAGCAGGCCGTGGCCGTCGCCCGCGCGCTGACCTGGGGCCGGCGCCTCCTGATCCTCGATGAGCCGACCGCCGCGCTCGGCGTGCGCGAGACCGCCTTTGTCCTGGACGCGGTCCTGAAGGCGCGTGACGAGCGCGGCCTCTCCGTCCTGCTGGTGACCCACGACCTGCCGTCTGCGCTGCGGGTCGCCGACCGAGTGGTGGTCCTTCGCCTGGGCCGCGAATCGGCCTCCTTTGAAGCGCGCCGGGTGTCCGTCGAGCAGCTTGTCGGCACGATCACCGGCGTGTTCGACGGCCGATCGAGCGCCGGCGCGCCCGAGGCCGACGAGGCCGTCCTGTGAGCAAACCCGCCTCCTCGGTATCGCAGGGTACCGGGGTGCTGGGCGAGCCCGATGCGGGCGAGCGCCGGGATCTGTCCGCGCCACGTCTTCCTCGCGCCCGGGCGATCGGCGAACGAGTCTGGGACTTCGCCAGCCAGGGCCTGATCTTCGGCGTGCTGCTCGCACTGATCGCGTTCTTCAGCATCCTCCTGCCGAATCAGTTCCCGACTGCCTTCAACGTCCGCTCGATGGGCATCAGTGCGTCGGTGATCGCGCTGCTGGCGATGGGCCAGACCTTCGTCATCATCGGCGGCGGGATCGACCTGTCCGTGGGCGCGGTGCTCGTGTTCTCCGGTGTCGTTTCGGCCAAAGTGATGGCCGCAATCGGTCCGGACGCGCCGCTGCCGATGCTCATCGTGGCCGGCGGTGGCGTCGCGCTCCTGACCGGAGCCGCCTGGGGCTTGCTCAATGGCGCCCTCGTTGTCCGGACCCGGATCCCGGACCTGATCGTGACGCTGGGGACCATGGGGATTGCGCTCGGGCTGGCCCAGGTGCTGACGAACGGCGTCGACGTCAGCGTGCCCCTGTCGCTGACCAACCAATTGGGCAACGGCAATGCGATCGGCGGGCTGCCATGGCTCGTCGTGATCGCCCTCGTCACGGCCGTGATCATGCAAGTGACGCTGTCGGCCACTCGTTTTGGCCGACACACGTTTGCCGTTGGCTCGAACCGTGAAGCCGGGCGCCGGGTCGGTGTCAAGGTCGACGCCCACCGGGCCAAGCTCTACATGATCTCGGGAACGCTGGCCGGGTTCGGCGGCTTTCTCTCGCTTGCCCTGTACACGAACACGACGATTGCCGCCCACAGCACCGACAACCTCGTCGCGATCGCCGCGGTGATCATCGGTGGCACGAGCCTGTTCGGCGGGATGGGCAGCGTCTTCCGCTCGCTCGCCGGCGTGCTGGTGCCGGTCGTGCTGCAGAACGGCTTCGTGATCATGGGCCTGCGGCCCTTCTGGCAGCCTGTCGCCATCGGAATCGTCCTGCTTCTCGCCGTCTACGTCGACGGCCGGAGACGGGCCGCCGGCTAGGCCCGCCGCAACAGTCTGGCGGGGCCGCGGCTCGGCTCGGTCGAGGTTGCCTGAGCGCCTCAAGATGGCCCGTTGCCCAATCGATTGTGGTGCGAGACATTCGCACCCCAAACCCTTGACTCGGCTGGTGTCGCGAGCTTATCCTCCGAACCTCCACAATCGATTGTGGAACCCACGCGACGAAGCGAGAGGCAGGGCTCAGGGAATCACTTACCAAGGGTCAGTAGAGAGATCGGAGGAAGGGGCATGCTCGAGGCAAGCCGAGGGATCGGCCGGCAACCGCTCCACCACCTCGCGGTGGCATTGGTCGCGATGATGGTCGCTGTCGCATGCACGACGACGGCCCCGAGCCAGGCGGGTGGAGGCACGGCAGCCCCGTCCGCCGCCCCCGCCGCCACGATCGCGCCGAGCGCCACCGCCGCGGCCGGCGCCTGCGCTCCGGTGCTTCCAACGGGAACCGGCCTGGCTGCAGATCTCAAGGGCGCAAACGGTGAGGATGGCGTTGCGAGCAGCACGGTGACGCTCTCGGACGCGGATCTCACCGCCGCGAAGGGCGTCCTCGGCGGCAAGACCGTCGCCATCGCCCAGCACATCGGCGTCGCCGACTACACCCGCCAGGTCGTCGGTGCGGCGTCGGAGATCCTGACCGCAGCCGGGGCCACGATCGTCACCTCAGACGCGAACTTCGACCCGGCGAAGCAGATCTCCGATATCGAAAACCTGCTGTCACAGAAACCGGCGCTGTTGATCGTGTTCCCTGTCGATCAGGCCGCGACCGTCCCCGGGATCCAGGCCGCCAATCGGGCCAATGTCCCAGTCGTCGTCGTCGGCTCGGCCCTCCGGGACGGCGGGGAGTACGCCAGCCTGGTAACGGCCGACAACTACGAGGGCGGGGTCATCGCCGCGCAGCAGCTCGTCGATCTGATCGGTGGCTCGGGAGAGATCGCCATCGTCCCGTACAAGTTCAGCCTGTGGCACGTCGACGAGCGCGTCCGCGGCTTCCGCGACGGCGTCAAGTGCAGCCAGATCGCCGTCGCCGAGCAGGGCCAGACCTGCACTAACGAAAACGACTGCGTCGGCGTTTTCGCCGACATCCTTACCGCCCACCCGGCCCTGACCGGGGGCTTCGGCGCCTACGACGGCATCGGGCTCGGGATGAACGCCGCCGCCCTGACCGCGGGCTGGTCCGGAACAGTGGTAACCCACGATCTGGGTCTCGCCACGGCCCAGGCGATCCTCGGCGGCACTGCGCCGCTGAAGGCGACCGCCGCCCAGGAGACGCTCGATCAGGGCGTCACCGCGGGACGGATCGCCATCAAGGTGCTGCTT
>DASQFM010000155.1:0-23564 GCA_035633135.1 Candidatus Eiseniibacteriota bacterium | reverse complement strand
CCGCGACTCGCCCAGCAGTGAGTTCAGCAGGCTTGACTTGCCCACGTTGGGCCGCCCGATGAGGGCGATCGCGGGTGGCTCGTCCGAGTCGGCCGCGATCATCGCGTCCCAGCGGGCGGCTTCCGCGTCCGCGAGCTCGTTGCCGTCCCCCGCGTCGCGACGTTCCGCAGCCCCGGCGTCGGCATCGTCCTCGTCCGCCCCGTCGCCAGCCGAGTCGCCCTCGCCCACGACATAGGGCAGCAGCGCACCCGTGGCGACGTCCCGGGCGAAGGCCTCGGCCTCCTCGGAGCGCTGCTTGCGAGCCGTTTCCTCGAGGCTCTCGGGGGGCAGCACGTTGACGATCTCGTCGAGCACCTCGGCGACGCCCCGGCCGTGCGCGGCGGCGATCGGGAACGTCCGCTCCCAGCCGAGGCCCCAAAACTCCGCGGCGTCGAGCTCGCGGCTGGCGTTGTCGGTCTTGTTCACGGCGACGATGACCGGGGCCGTCGCGACCCGCAGCAGGTCGGCGGCTTCCTGGTCGGGCGGCGTCAGGCCCGTGATCGCATCGACCACGAGCACGATGACATCGGCCTCGGCGATGGCGAGGCGCGCCTGGACCTGGACCTCGGCCTCGATCGGATCGTCGGGGCTGAGCTCGAGGCCGCCGGTGTCGACGACGAGGAAGCGCCGGCCGTTCCATTCGGCGTCGCCATAGAGGCGATCGCGGGTCGTGCGGGCGCGATCCTCGACGATCGCCGCGCGACGACCCACGACCCGGTTGAAGAGCGTGCTCTTGCCGACGTTGGGCCGACCGACGATGGCGACGACCGGCAGCCCTCGGCTGCTCGGAGTATGCCGACCCGGCAACCTCGAGCGGGCGTCGGCTTTCACTCTCCGACGACCGAGGCGACGCCCCTGCTAGCCATCGGTCGGAGGATCGCGCCGTGCCACCGCCGTGCTCAGCTCGCTGCTGCGCGAGCGGGCAACGAGGTCGTTCGGCCGGCCGGGGTCGCCGCCAGCGCGAAGGCCTCGTCGGCGAGCGCCACGGCTCGGGCCCTGGCCTTCGGTGTCCCGGCGATCTCCAGGACGCGCTGGGCCACGGCGTGCAGGTCCTCGATCGGCGTTGACGTCCCGCCCGTCACGCCGACGACCTTCACCCCGGCGAAGGGGGCGGCGTCAGTCAGATCCCGAACCGACTCGATCTGGATGGCCGGCGTGCCGACGATCCCGCAGAGCCGGGTCAGCTCCTTGGTGTTGGCCGACGAGCGCCCGCCGACGACGACCATCAGGTCGACCTCTCGCGCCGCCTCGACCGTGTCCTCCTGGCGCCGGATCGTCACCGGGCAGACGGTGTTGACGATCTTGAGCTCGTGGCTGCGCGAGACCATGAACGCGGCGAGCTTCTCGAACTTCCATGGCGGCTGGGTGCTCTGGGAGATGAGGGCCATGCGCTTGCGCCGTGGGATGACGTCCCAGTCTTCCTCCTCGTCGACGAGGATGGCGTCGGGGGCGAAGCCGAGGAGCCCCACCACCTCGGGATGCTGCGGGGTCCCGAGCAGGACGATCGTGTAGCCCTCCTCGACGAGGCGCTGGAGCTCCTTCTGCTCCTGGGTCACCCAGGTGCAGGTCCCGTCGATGACCTCCAGGCCGCGAGCCTGGGCGCGCTCCATGACCTCGGGCCGGACACCGTGGGCCCGGATCACGACCGCCGCGCCGTGGTCGACCTCGTCGAGCGTGGCGACGGTCCGGATACCCAGCGCCGAGAGGTCGCGGACGACGCCCTCGTTGTGGACCACCTGACCCAGGGTGTGCGTCGTCTTGCCCGCGGCGCTCGCTTCCTTGGCCTTGTCGATGGCCTCGCGAACGCCGTAGCAGAAGCCGGTGCGCTTGGCGATTCGGATGTCGGTGACGGTTCCCATGCTGGTTGGAGTATCGCACGGGGCCCGCCTGGACCCGCTCAAGCGGAAGGCGAGACCTCGGTGGCACCGCCGGTCGAGGCTTCCTCCGGGGCGCCCGATCGAGCCCCCGATGGAGCGTCCGATGGGGCGCCGTAGACACCCCGCTGGCGCTCCGGCAGCAGCTCCGCGATGCGAGCCATGATCAGGCCCGTGGCCGCCTCCTTGGCGGCGCGGCGGTCCGTCCCCCCCGGCGCCAGCGGCAGCTCCTCCGCGACGCGGAATGGACGGCCGTAGCGGACCGTCACCGATGCGCCACGGCGGGGCAGGCGGCTGCGTTTCGGCCACAGCAGGTCGCTGTCACTCACGGCCACCGGCAGGACGGGCGCACCGCTCCGCAGCGCAAGCAGGGCAACGCCATCCTTGGCCGCCTGGAGCCGCCCATCCTCGCTCCGCGTGCCCTCCGGGAAGACCGCCAGGATGTTGCCGGATTCGAGGATCCGCATCGCCACGCGGAAGGCCTCCAGGTCGGCGGTCGCCCGATCGACCGGGTGGATCGGGACCCGGCGCATGAACCAGCCGATCAGCGGCATCTCGACGAGCTCGCGCTTGCCGAGCCAGTTCAGCGGACGGCCGAGCGTCTGGATGAGGAACGCTCCGATCAGCACGGGGTCCGCGCTGGAGGCGTGGTTGGCGGCGACGATGAGCGGCCCCCTCCGCGGGATCGAGGCCAGATCGCCCTCGACCCGGATCCGGACGATTGCCCGGGCGATGGACCGCATGATGAGACCGCCGACCGTCCGCAAGGGACCCATCCGCGATGCGATCGGCGTGGGCTTCGGGGGTCCCTTTCGGCGTGAACCGGCCCGGTCCGCCGCCCTCCGCGATCGGGTGCCGTCGGGCGAAGTCGCCTCGATCGCCCGGACCGCGTTGGCGACCAGCGCGACGGTCTGGTCGAAGGTGTTGCCATCGGTGTGCAGGACCACGGCGCCTTCGGGGACGCGGAGCGGCGCCACCGGGCGTGTCGAATCGATGGTGTCCCGGCGACGCAGCTCGTGGAGGACTTCCCTCGCCTGGTGGCTGTCCGGGTCGAGCTCGCGCTCCTGGGCCCGGCGGACTGCCCGCTCGTGGAGGGTCGCATCGAGGTACAGCTTCAGGTCCGCGTCCGGCAGCACCACCGTCCCGATGTCCCGGCCGGCCATGATGATCCGGCCGCTCTCGGCGATCCGGCGCTGGCGTGCGAGCAGGGCGCTGCGGACCTCGGGAACCCGGGACACGGCCGAGACCAATGCGTCCACGTCAGGGCCGTGGACGGCATCGGTGACGTCGACGCCGTCGACGGTGACATGCCGAAGCCGGCCGTCCTCGTCGGCAACCAGCCGGACTTCGTCGACGAGGCGGACGAGGCCGACGGCATCCTCGGGCCAGACGTTTCGCCGGATCGCGAGCCACGTGACGGCTCGGTAGAGGAGCCCGGTGTCGCAGAACCGATAGCCGAGTCGCGCTGCCGCGGCCGCTCCGACACTGCTCTTGCCCGAGGACGCGGGACCGTCGAGGGAGACGATGAGCCCGGCCTGGCTGCCTGCGGCCGGCAGGTCGGGCTCGCCCTCGCCGATTGCCTCGACGGGCGCCCCGGGCGTCCTCGTTGTCGCCCAGATGCTTGTCGCATCGGATTCTGGTTCGACGTCTTCGGGCGCCGCGGGCGCCTCCGGCACCTCGGGAACCTCGGGCGTCGCGGCCGGTGCTGATGCCGATCCGGATGCCGGAGCGTCCGCGGGCGTGGCTATGGGAGGCGTCGACGCGACCGCGGCTGTCGCCGAGGCCGGTTCAGCGGCTGGAGGCGCCGCCGTCTTTGCCGGCAGTGCCGGGGATTGTTTGGCGCGCTTCGTCGGCCGGTTCGCGGGCTGTTTCCTGGGCGTGCTCGCGGGCTTGGACGCCGCCTTCGTCGGCCGCCTGGCCGGCGCGGGGGGAGCCGCCTCAGGCGGAGAGTGCTCGCCCGCGGGCTCCTGGGGCTCGGCGGGATCCCTCGTCGGCTCCATGGGTTGAGCATACTCGGCCCTTCAGGCTCAAACGGTGGTACCACTGACGCCGATTTGGTCCCGTGTCAGGCGACCTCGCGCTTGATTGTGGCCGTCGCGAGTACGACGAAGAACAGCGCAATCCCGGCGAGGACCACCAGATCCAGCTGGACGCCACTGTCCGTCAGGTCCGCCCCCTTGAGCATCACCGATCGCAGGCCGTCGACGGCGTATGTCATCGGCATGAGCCGGGCGACGGCCTGGAGCACGTCGGGCAGCCGTTCGATCGGCCAGAAGATCCCGCCAAGCAGGCCCTGGGGGACGATGACCAGCGGGATGAACTGGATGACCTGCAGCTCGGTGCGCGCGAAGGTCGAGAGGAAGATTCCGAGGTTCACCGCCCCGAGCGACAGGATGAGCGCCATGGCGAAGGCCAGGATCGGGCTGCCCGCGCTGTCGACCCCCAGCCCGATCGTGAATGCCGGCAACGGCCCGATCGCCGGGACCTGCACGCTCGACAGGATGAAGGTCACCAGCACGATGACCTGGAGCGTCGCAAAGAGCCCGAACCCGAGGCTGTAGCCGAGCACGATCTCGGCGCGAGTCACCGGCGTGGCGAGCAGTCGTTCGAGCGTGCCGCCGATCCGCTCACGCAGGAAGCTGATGCCGGTCAGCAGGAAGACGAAGAAGTAGCCGAAGTAGCCGAGGAAGATCGGGGCCATCACGTCGACGGTGTCGGCGTCCGGCGAGAGGTACACGGTCCTCCGTTCGATCTCCGGAAGCAGCGCGGCGGGCGCGCCGGGCGGGGCGAGCTGGCCGGCAATCGTGGCCATCACCGATTGCAGCCTCGCAAACGCGCCGGCCTCCGCCGCCGGATCGGTCCCCTCTGTCAGGACAACGAACGTCGGCCGGCGCCCGGCCTGGATGTCCTCGACGAGGCTCGCCGGAAGCTCGATGGCGATATCGGCACGGTCGTCCCGGATCAGGGCCGCCGCCACCGCTTCGGTATCGGCCGTCGCGACGTGCTCGATGCCACCGGACGCGTTCGTCGTTGCGATCGTCAGCGCGTCGACGATCCGATCGCCGATCGGACCGGCGTCGTTGACCACGACGAGGCGGACCACGTCGTCCTTCTGGTCCCGCAGGACCCAGCCGAGCAGCGCCGTCACCATCAGCGGCACGACGAAGACGAGGGCCAGGCTGCGCTCGTCGCGGCGGAATCCCTGGGCGATCCGACGGGCGACGGCGAGGATGCGCCGCAGGCTCATCGGACAGCCTCGGTCGTCGAGGCGGTCAGAGGCCGGCCCTCCGAATCGAGGCCCGCAAAGTGCAGGAACGCCGCCTCGAGATCGGCGAGGCCGGCCTGCGCCCGGAGCTCGCCGCCGGAGCCGTGGGCGATGACCCGACCATCGCGCACGAAGACGAGCTCGTCACAGCGGTCGGCCTCGTCCATGACGTGGCTGGCGACGACGATCGTCCGGCCCTCGCCGGCCAGGCGCCGGAAGTGCGCCCAGAATTGGACCCGAAGCGCCGGATCCACACCCACGGTCGGCTCGTCGAGGAACAGCACCGCCGGGTCATGGACGAGCGCGCAGGCCAGCGACAGCCGCCTCCGCATGCCCCCCGAGAGCTGCAGCGCCGGCGTGCCCCGGCGATCCGCGAGCTCCACGAGATCGAGGACGCGATCGACCGCGGCCCCGGCCGGGCGGCCCTCGAGGCGGCCGAAGAAGGCCACGTTCTCGCTAACCGACAGCTCGGGATAGACGGCCTCCGCCTGGGGCATGTAGCCGATCTGGCCGAGCGCGTCGCGAGACGGCATCCGGATGCCGAGGACGCGAGCCTCGCCGGCGGTGGGACGGGACAGGCCGATGAGGAGCCGGATCAGCGTCGTCTTGCCCGATCCGTTCGGCCCCAGCAGGCCATAGATCCGCCCCGGCGCCAGCGCCAGGTCGATGCCGTCGACGGCCAGGAGGTCGCCAAATCGCTTGCGGAGGCCGGTGGCCTCGACAGCTGGAGCACTCATCCCGGCGAGGGCTGCCACGGCGATGAACCTATGTGCGACGTCGTGTCCCGTCAAGTCTCACGGTGTCGCGTTTGGCGCCGCTGCTCTTGCCCCCGTCGCGGTTGCCGCCGGCGCGCTTGGGGCCGTCGCGCTTGCGTCGCGGCGGCCTGGGTGGCGGCGCGCCGACCAGCGAGCGGATCTCCGGCTGCTTGAGCACCCGAGCGCGGCCCGAGGGCAGATCGCCCAGCCGGACCGGCCCAATCCGGACGCGGGCCAGGCGAGCGATCGGCGCACCGGTCGCCGCGAACATCCGCCGCAGCTGTCGCTTCCAGCCCTGGGCGAGCGTCGCCCGATACCAGACCAGGCGCGGGTCGGGACCGGGCTCGAGCGTGGCCGCCAGCTGGCGGGTCTCGGTTGCCGACGCGGGCCGAAGTGGCCCGGCCAGGCGGGCCAGGCCCTCGTCGAGCTTGATGCCGGCACCGAGTGCGCGTTGCTGCTCCGGCTCCAGCGGCGCCGCGAGCCCAACGGCGTATTCGCGCTCAACACCAAAGCGCGGGTGGAGGATCCGCTCGGCCCAGTCGCCGTCGTTGGTGAGCAGGAGGAGGCCTTCCGAATCGAGGTCGAGCCGGCCGACGGGATAGACCCGCGTGCCGTCGGGGACCATCGCGGTTGGCAGGAGGTCGAGGACGGTCGTGGCGGCGTGGCGATCCCGGGTCGTCGAGGTGACTCCGGCCGGCTTGTGCAGCGCCAGGTACACCCGCACCGCGCCGACCCCGACCGCGATGCCGTCGACCTCGATCGCGGCCCGGTCCGGGTCAACCCGCTGGCCGAGCACGGCGACGTGACCATCGACGCTGACCCGACCGGCGGCGATCAGCGTCTCGCTGGCGCGCCGCGAGGCCACGCCCGCGGCGGCCAGGACCTTCTGGATCCGCTCCTCGGGCATCGCGGCGCCGATCAGTCCACCAGCCGACCGGCGACGTCCGGCTCGAGGACGGGCAGCTCGTCGAGGCTGGTGATCCCGAATCGCTCCAGGAAATCGAAGCCCGTGCCGTACAGGATCGGCCGGCCCGGGGCGGTCGCCCGGCCGAGGTCCACGATGAGCCGCCGGTGCAGCAGGCTCCGCAAGGTGTAGTCCGAGTCAACGCCCCGGATGCGCTCGACCACGGCCTTGGTGACGGGCTGGCCATAGGCCACGATCGCCAGCGTCTCGAGGCTCGCGGGAGAGAGCCGGACCGCGTCGGCCCCGACGTAGCGCGCGAGGAGGGCGCCCGCCTCGGGCGCCGTCGCCAGCTCCACCCGGTCCCCCGAGGCCACCAGGCGGACCCCTCTCGCCCGAAGCGCGACCTCGAGGTCGCCGAGCCGGGCATCGACGGTCTCGCGATCGACGCCGGCGAGGGTCGCGATCTCGCGCCTGGAGAGCGGCCGCTCGGCCACGAAGAGCAGCGCCTCCAGGTCGGCTCCGCTCAGGCTGCCGGGGGGAGGACCTTCGAGTGCCGGATCCGATACGTCCGCGGCCGCGCCGGGGGCGCTGGGCTCGCGGGCCCCGGGCACGTCGGGAGCCTCGGGCGCGTCGGGAGCCGCCGGCGCTTCGGGTTCGGTGCCGTTGTCGGGCGACGTTGCGCCCGGGCTGGACTCCTCGATCACGCGAAGTCCCCGAGCGATTCGTCGATCGGCGCCGCTTCGACATCCACCGCGACCCCGGCTGTGGCCCGCTCCGCGCCGGTCGTGCTCCGGGCCCGGATTGGACCGAACGGCTCGGCCTGCTCGACCACGATCTCGCGGCGCTTCATGAGCTCGAGCATGGCCAGGAACGTCACCACCACGACGACCCGGTCACGGACCCCCTGCAGCAGCTCCTGGAGGACGATCCCCGGCGCGCCACGCAACGCGTCTCTGATGACCGCGGCACGCTGGCCGATCGTGATCGTCCGGGCGAGGATCTCGGGCGGCGGCTCCGAGACCGGCGAGATTCGCACCAGCTCGGCGAGGGCGCGCGGGAGCGATTCCGGGTCCAATGGCGGCGCGTCGGTGGGCCGAGCGCCGGCGATGGCCGCCGCGACGGCAGCTCTCGGCTCGCGCCGGAAGAGCCGCAACCCGGCGGTCGCGAGGGCTTGCAGCCCGAGACCGGCATCGCGATAGGCGCGGTAGAGGATGAGTCGGGCCCGAAGCTCCTCCTCGGGATCGCCCGCCTCGTCGTCATCGCCCACCGGCAGCTCGGCCGCCTGTCGTGGCAGCATCGCCCGGCTCTTGATCAGGATCAGCTGGCTGGCGATCGCGACGAACGAGCTGATGTTGCCGATCCGATCTTCGTCGAGCCCGGCGAGCGCATCGAGGTAGGCCTCCGCGAGGGCGCCGAGGGGGACGCTGAGGACATCCAGCCGGCGGGCCTCGATGAGCGACAGCAGGAGACCGAGCGGGCCTTCCCACTCCGCCATCCGGACGTGTGTCGCCGCTTCCGGCCGGCGCTCCTCGCCGAACCGGATCGCGAGCGCGGTGCTCCCCTCCCCCATCCGGTCAGCTCCGCTCGTCGGCCAGCTTCAGCCGCTCGCCGAACTCGGGATCCCGGGGCGCGTCCTGCCAGCGGATCAGCTCGACCGTCCGTCGGGTGCAGCCTGCCGCCTCGGCGAGTCGAGCCGAGGACTCCGCGTGGCCGTCGAGCCGCTCGAGCGCCGGCCGCATCCCTGGCAGTCGGCCGAGCGCACCGGGGATCCAGCGCCCGTATGCCTGGCCGAGCGAAAAGACGACGCGGGCGACGAGCCCGGTGTCGCCCTTGCCGGCGTCATGCAGCAGGCCCGCGACGAGCACCTCAGGCTCTCCGACACCGTCGCGTCGGAGCGCGGCCACGACGTCGAGACCATGGCGCTTGTCGGCGCGGTGCATCCGGTCGAACAGGTCCAGCTGCGCCGGCGTGAGCCACGCCTCGAGGCCGGCTCGCTCGGCGGGATCGACCCGTGCCAGGAGGTGCCGGCCGACCTGGCGGACCTTGCCGAGCCACCAGGCGCCCGAGCCCGGCTTCATTGCCCGACGAGCAACCGCACGAGCGGTGTCAGGACCGCGCCGAACACCAGGTCCAGCAGCGTCCGCCCGCCGAAGACTGGCAGGAAGACGGCCAGGAGCAGGATGATCGTGCCGTACTGCTCGAGGACCGGCCGGACGCGCCAGGCGGTCTGGGGGTCCAGGAAGGCATAGAGCACCTTCGAGCCGTCGAGCGGTGGGATCGGCAGCAGGTTGAAGACCATCAGCAACAGGTTGATCAGCACGAAGAAGTACAGGATCAAGGCGAGCAGCGGCACGTCCATGCCGGTCGCGAAGATGTAGCGCAGCGGGATCGCGCCGGCGATGGCCAGGACCAGGTTCGAGATGGGGCCCGCCGCCGCAACGATCGCCTCGCCCCACCGGCCGCCCCGAAGGTTCATCGGGTTGACCGGCGTCGGCTTGGCCCAGCCGAACCCGAAGCCCAGGAACAGGAACGAGACCGCCAGCATCAGCCCGCCCACCGGATCGAAGTGGGCCCGCGGATCGAGCGTCAGGCGACCGAACAGCCTGGCCGTCCCGTCACCCAGCCGGAAGGCGGCAAGGGCGTGCGCAAACTCGTGGATCGGGAACGCAATGAGCAGCATCACCGCGATGACTACGACGCGGGCCAGCAGCTCTTCGGGAGTCATGTTCAGGAACGGCACGCATCGACCTCGGGAGGGCGGCGGGTGGGGAGCCGCCTCGGGCCAAGCCTACAGCCGGGCGAGCAGGTCCTGTTTCTTGGCCTCGTAGTCCTCGGCGCTGATGGCGCCGCGGTCGCGCAGATCGGCCAGGTCGGCGAGCAGCCGGGTGATCTCCTCCGAGCTCATGCTGTGCGGGCCGGTGGCCGGAGCTGCGGTCGGCCAATCGGTCGCGGCGCCATCGTTCGCCGAGGCCCCCGACCCGACCGCTGGCGGCGCTGTGATCGGCTCTGATTCGCCTCGGCCTTCCGTTGCGGCGGCCCCCGGCGCCGCCCAGTCCACGTCGGCGGCATCGGCCGTTGCCGCGCTGTCGGTCGCGGCCGTGGCCGCCCCCGGGCCGTTCGTCGCCCCGGCGCCGGCCAGTGCAGGCGAACCCGGCTCGGGTGGCACGCTCACCGGCACCATCGGCGCCGGCGGAACCGCCCGGAGCGGCGGGGACGGCGGCAGGCGCACGTCGCGCTCGAGGCGGTTCTTCTCCTCGAGCATCGTCCGCTTGAAGGTCTGAGCCTGGGCCAGCATGTGGAACCGATCGACCGCGATCTCCGCCGCCGTCAGGATCTCCAGGTTGCCGAAGCCGAACATCCGGCCGAAGACGCCCTGCTCGAGGACCGCGTCGTTGATCTTCTCGAGCGAGCTGTCGGCAGATCGCTTCCGGATGATGCCCTCCACCTTCATCACCCGGCGGTTCGTGACCAGGTAGTCCTGCGACCGCCAGCTCAGCCACAGGCGAGCGAGCACGAGCATTGCCCCGAGCAGGAGGATGAATGCCAGCGCGCCAAGCCAGTCGCGCGCTGCGCCCTGCTCCAGGGCAAAGCTCGCGATGCCGAGCAGCACGAACGAAGCCAACAGGATCGAGACGGCCGCTCGACCGTCGATGAGCATGGCCAGCCAGTGCTGCCGAGACCGCAGGACGACCTGCTCCCCATCGGCCAGCAGTCTGTCCGCATAGCGTGTCACTTCGGTGATCCTCCCCAGGCCCGTGGATGCGCCCGAGCGTACACCTCCCGGATCCGTTCGCCGGTGACGTGGGTGTACAGCTGCGTCGTGCTGATGCTCGCATGTCCGAGCAGCTCCTGGACGATCCGAAGGTCAGCCCCACCCTCCAGCAGATGGGTGGCAAAGGAGTGCCGCAGGGTGTGAGGGCTGACGCGGCTTCCGAGACCTGCCGCGGCAGCCGCGCGCTTGACCGACCCCCAGGCCTGCTGCCTGGCCAGCCGCCCGCCGCGATCGCCCACGAAGAGCGGGCCGCCGCGGACGGGAGCCACATGGTGGCGCTCGACGATGGCCGAACGGGCATCGCCCAGCCAGGCCTCGACCGCCTCGATGGCCACTTCGCCAATCGGAACCAGCCGCTCCCGGTCCCCTTTGCCGATGACCCGAACGAACGCGCCATCGAGCGAGACGTCCTCCAGGTCCAGCTGGATCGCCTCCGAGATCCGGAGGCCGGCGGCATACAGCAGCTCGAGCAGCGCCCGGTCGCGCGGTCCGGCCCGATCGGTGGCGTCGAGGAGCCGCCCGACCTCGGCCAGGGTCAGGGTCTCCGGCAGCAGCCGTGGCATCCGGGGCAGGTCGAGGTGGGCGGCGACGTCGATCGGGATCAGCCCCTCGCCGAATGCGAAGCGGTAGAAGCTCCGAATCGCTGCCGCCCGGCGGCGCAGGCTCGTCGGCGCGAGGCCCCGGTCGGCAGGCCGGTTGCGACGTGTCCGGGCGGCGAGGTAGCGCGTCGCGGCGTCGGGCCCGCGCCACCAGTCTGCGGCGGTCCCCCGCGCGGCCGAGAAGTCGCGCAGATCGCTGCCGTATGCCCGCAGCGTGGCCTCCGCGAGGCCCCGCTCGACGCGCAGGAACGCCAGGAACTCCGCGATCGCGCGATCCAGCGGCGGCGCCTCAGCCACGGCCACCGCGCCTCAGCCCGACGCCGAGGGGCGACCTCGCCACGCCTCTGCGGCGTCCAGCAGCCCGCGCGCCGAGGCAAGCGCTGCCGGCCCCGGGCCGACACCCGCGCCCGGGTCGGCAGGACTTCCCGTGCCCTGACCGCTCGTGCTGTCGAGGCCCACCGGCGCGGCGCCGCCCAGCATCGCCGCGAGCTCGACGATCCGCCCTTCACGATCGAGCCGTTCGACCGAGGTGACCGTCCGGCCGTCGCGCTCTCGCTTCGCGATCCGGAAATGGGCGTCAGCGTGGGCTGCGATCTGGGCCAGGTGGGTCACCACGAGGACCTGGTGGTGGCGGGCCAGGGCCCACAGGCTGCGGCCGACGGGATCGGCCGTCCGGCCGCCGATTCCCGCGTCGACCTCGTCGAAGACCAGCGTCGGCGTCTCGTCGGCGGTCGCCAGGACTTGCTTCAGGGCCAGCGAGACACGCGACAGCTCCCCGCCCGAGGCGATCCGCGCCAGGGGACGCGCCGGCTCACCCGGGTTCGGGGCAAAGCGGAAGACGACCTCGTCCGCGCCGCTGGCGTCGAAGGCGACGGCATCGCCGCCGAGCTCGATCGCCGCCTCATCCTCGCCCGCGGCCCGCCGGCCCACGCCCACCTCGAATGCGCCGGGGGGAAAGCCGAGCGATCGGAGCACGCTGTCGACGGCCTCGCCGAACGCGACCGCGGCGGCCGAGCGCCGAGTGGACAGCTCGGCCGCGACTGCAGCCACGGCCTCCAGGAGGCGCGCGTCGTCGGCCTGCCGGGCAGCCCGCTCCCCTTCGATGCCCCGCAGGCGCTCGGCCTCCGCCGCCGCCCGCTCGCCGTGGGCGAGGACCGTGGCTTCATCGTCGCCGTAGCGGCGCTGGAGGCTGTAGATCGTCGAGATCCGCTCCTCGATCGTGGCGACTCCCGCCGCGTCGTGGTCGATGACGTCGGCGAGCCGGCGGACCTCGGCGGTGACGTCCTCGAGCTCGGCGTCGAGGCCCGCCAGGCGGTCGGCGATGCCCTCGAACCGGCCGTCCAATCGCCCAAGCGAGCGCGCCTCGCCGAGCGCGCGCGCCAGCGCGTCCCGGCTGCCCGTGCCATCGGCGTCGAGCGCGGATCTGATCCCATCGGCGCCGCGGGCGATCGCCTCGCCGTTGCGCGCGGCCGCGAGCCGGGCACGCAGGTCGTCGAGCTCGCCGGGCTCGAGGCGGGCGGCGGCGATCTCGTCGACCTCGTGGTCGAGCAGCTCGAGGCGGCGGGCGACCTCGCGGGGGTCGATCGCGAGCGCATCCAGGCTCGCCCGATTCTCGCGCCAGCGGCCCACTGCGGCGGCCATCGCCGTTCGCAGCTCCGCGTGGCCGCCGAACGCGTCGAGCATCTCGCGCTGCCAGCGCTCATCGAGGAGGCGCGACTGATCGTGCTGGCCGTGGATCTCGACGAGGGGACCGATCGTCTCAGCGAGCCGGCCCACCGTCACCGTCTGGTCGTCGAGGCGAGCCGTCGACCTGCCCGCGGCATTGATCTCCCGGCTCGCGATGACCGGCTCCGGCAGCCGATCGAAGAGCGCCTCGACCCTGGCCGCTTCCGCGCCGTGGCGGACCAGCGACAGGTCCGCCCGCGCCCCCAGTGCCAGGCCGAGCGCATCGATCAGGAGGCTCTTGCCGGCGCCGGTCTCGCCGGTCAGGACGTTCAGCCCCGGCTCGAATGCCAGCCGCAGCCGGTCAATCAGCGCCAGGTCCGTGACGGCGAGCTCCAGCAGCCGCCCGGCGCGCGCGTCTGCCCCCGTCCCCTCCCGCGTCCCGGTGAGCACGTCGGTCATGTGAGAGCGAGCCGGCCGCTCAGCCGAGCTCGGGCCAAGGCGGGTGCGAGCACGAGAGCGAGCGCACTTCGAACGTGCGTGAGCGACCGCGCGCAGCGCCTAACGCGGGCCCGGGCCGGATCAGCGGCCGGCCTCATGAGGGCAGGAGCTCGACCTTGCGGCGGACCAGGTCCCAGAACGGCAGCGAGCCCACCGGCTCGACCAGCCGGATCGGCCGATCGATCGCACGAACCTCGACCACGTCGCCGACCGAGATCGGGATGTCCTCGCGACCGTCCACCGACACGAGCGCCTCATAGGCGTCGACGACGCGGCAGCGAACCACGGCGGCCGGCCCGACGACCACCGATCGAATGGTCGACAGGTAGCCGGCGATCGGCGTGACCACGAGGTTCCGGGCGGTCGGATCGAGAATCGGCCCGCCGGCCGAGAAGGAGTAGCCGGTCGAGCCCGTCGGGCTGGCCACGATCAGGCCGTCGGCGACGAACGTCGCCAGGTGGCTGCTGTCGATCGACGTCTCGAGCCGGCAGACCCGCGCCAGCGAGCCTCGGGCCACGACGACGTCATTGAGCGCCAGCACGCGCTGGCCGGCACCCCCCTCGCCGGCGCGCTGGATGTGGCCTTCGAGCGCCATCCGGGACTCGATGCCATAGCTGCCGGCGACGAGCTGGGCCAGCACCCGTTCGAGCTCCGACGCCTCGACCTTGGACAGGAATCCGACCTTGCCGACGTTGATCCCGAGCAGGGGCACGTCGTCCTCGACCACGGCGCGAGCGGCCCGCAGGAAGGTGCCGTCACCGCCCAGGACGATCAGGACGTCGCTTCCGGGCAGCTGGCGATGGAGGGCCTCGATGTCGGCCGCCGGTGCCGCCCAGTGGGTCAGGCCCTGCATCTCGACCCAGCCCGCGGCGCGCTCGCGGAGCTCGACGGCCGCTTCGCTCGTGGGGTTGTAGGCGAAGCCAATGCGAGCCACGCGGTCGCTCACCCAGCGGCTCCATGGGCGACGGCCGCGAGCCTGGCGGCGACCGCGGCGTCGACGGTGAGCGGGCTAGCGTCGGCGCCGCCCGGCACCCGCGACCAGAGCAGGAACTCGCGGTTGCCCTGCGGGCCGAGGATCGGCGAGGCGACCGCGTCGCGGGGCTCGAGGCCGACGGCCGCAGCGTCCGCGGCGACGCGCTGGAGGACGGCGGCGTGGACCTCCGGATCGCGGACGACGCCGCGCTTCACCTCGGCCCGGCCGGCCTCGAACTGGGGCTTGACGAGCGCGACGAGATCGCCGCCCGCGGGCCCGAAGGTGGCGGCGATGGGGCCGAGGACGAGCCGCAGCGAGATGAACGAGACGTCGACGGTCGCCAGGGAGACCGGCTCGGGCAGGCGCTCGGCCGTCAGCTCGCGGGCATTCGTCCGTTCCAGGGAGACGACGCGCGAATCCTGCCGGAGTACCTCGGCGAGTTGGCCGCGTCCCACGTCGAGAGCGTAGACGCGCTGCGCGCCGCGCTGCAACAGCACGTCGGTGAAGCCGCCCGTCGATGCTCCGACGTCGAGGCAGATGCGCCCGGCGGGATCGATGCTGAACGCATCGAGGGCGGCCACGAGCTTGTGCCCGCCCCGGCTCACGTACGGCTCGGGCGCCTCGACGGCGACGCCGACGTCGGGCTCGACGAGGTCCCCCGGCTTGCGGTCGAGACGAGCCGAATCGCCATCACCGACGCGGACCCGGCCTCCCAGCAGCAGGGCCTGGGCGCGAGAGCGGGACGCGGCAAGGCCGCGGTCGACCATGAGCTGATCGAGCCGCACCCGCCGGATCGCAACGCCGGGCCCTGCGCGCGTCACCCGCCCATCGTGGCACACCCCGCTTGCGCGGGACTCATCGCCGTCGCGCTGTCGTCAGCCCTCGAGTCCGCCGGCTGGAGCTGCCGCCGGGCCGGTCACGGCCGGCCGGAGTCGCCTGGCCGCCTCCGCGATTCCCAGGCCGATCAGGGCGGCGCTGGCGGTGACCCCCAGCAGCAGCGTGACCGACCAGGCCAGGGACCCCGTCAGGCCCAGCGTCGCTCCCAGCCCAAAGACGGCCAGCGCCGGCAACGCCGTCGCCGCGACCCGGGCACGCTGCGTCGGGCGCACCGCTCGGACGAGGAAGTCGACTGCTGCTCCGGCAACGATCGCAGCCGGCAGGAATCGCCATTGGTCGGACGGGAGTGCCGCGAGCGCGACCATGATCGTCAACGCGACCGTGAATCCGCCGAGCGGCGAGCCCAGGGCCACGACCAGTAGGGCCACGATCGCAACGACCACCGCGAACAGGAGCGTCACCGCCGCGGCAAGGTCCTCGCGGACGACCGGGGTCGAGAACGCCGCGGGATACGCGGCTTTCGCGTACAGCACCTGCGTGCCGTCCGGCGACCAGGCCACGCTCCACTGGCCGTCCGCGGTCGACCCGCTGTTGGACAGGTCCTGCAGGTCGGTGCCGTCGGCGGCCATCGACCAGACTTCGACGTCCCCGCCGCGGTCGGAGACGAACGCGATCCGTGCACCATCCGGCGACCAGGCCGGGACCCAGTCCCCGCCCGGGTCGTCCGTGAGGCGGTTCGGCTCGCTCCCGTCGACGCCGACGATCCAGATCTCCTCGTTCCCCGAACGGTTGGAAGTGAACGCGATCCGCGAACCGTCCGGCGACCAGGCCGGACCCCAGTCGTTGGCCGGATCGGCCGCCAGCGTTCGGTCGCCGGCAAGGCCGGCTTCGGTGACGGTCGCGACGTGGATGTCGGTCGCCTCGCCTGCGCCGGCGATGAAGGCCAGCGCCTGGCTATCCGGTGACCAGCTCGCCGCCTGCGCGTTCTGGCCGGCTCCAGTGAGCTGCCGCGCGCCGGCCCCGTCGGGGCGAACGAGCCAGATCTCGGCGCCGGTGGAGCCGGCCGGCGGCCCGACCGTGCCGGGAGCCGGGTTTGGCTGCGGCTGCGGCTCGGTGCTCGCACCCGCCGCGGGATTGAGCGTGTAGGCGATCCACTGGCCGTCGGGCGACCAGGCCGGAATCCAGGCCAGGCCGGGAGCGCCGTCGATGACGAGCCGGGCGTTCGTCCCATCTGCAGCCATCGTCCAGATGCTCGCGGACTGCTCTTCGTTCCGGAAGTTCGTGGCCCTGCCGCCCACGTTCGACCACTTCGTGAAGGCAATTCGGCCGCCATCGGGCGACCACGCCGGGAGCGAGTAGTCGATACCGACTTCATGCACGGCCAGCAGCCGCGTCTGGGCCGCGCCATCGGCGGCCATCGCCCAGATCTCCGAGGCGTCGCGGGGCGCGGAGGCGACAACGTCGCTCAACGGGTCCCGCACCGGGTTGAAGGCAGTCAGCGTGACGGCCGCGCCGATGAGCCCGGCGGCGGCGACCCCCGCGCCGACGCTCGTGAGGGTGCTCGACGTCCTCGCGCCTGAGCCCTCCAGCAGCTCGACAATGGGACCGGCGGCAAGCAGGACGAGCCCGACCGGGATGAATAGGCTGGTCGGCGCCAGCGCCCCTTCGATGCCGAACCCGATTCCGATCGAGCCGCGCCAGGCGGCGTCGATGACGACCCAGCCCATGAAGGAGGCGAAGGCGAGCGCGAGTCCGCCGTAATGCCGCGGGAACGAGTGCCGCCAGTCACCCCGACGGATGCCCCGGAACAACGTCCAGAGGACGTAGATGCCGAGCGCGGCCAGGGCGGCGTAGCCGACGACGTGGTACGGCGAAATGTGAATGTCGGACACGAGGCCCTGGCGGTTGGCCCGATCGATGAGCGCGACGCCGAGCGTGGCCCAGGCGGCGAGACCGACAACCAGCCACGGGCGCAGCCCGGAACGCCGCTCGGCTGGATCACGCGCGCCGACGGTCGCGGTCTCCGCCATCCCGACCCTCCATCCGGATGTCGCCCGACCTCGCGAGGCCGTGCGTGGCTTGCATCGTATAGGGCCAACCGAGCGGCCGAAACCTGATCACTCGGCTTGCGGGCGTCCTCGGTCGGGCATCGGCGGACGAGCGGACCATACGACCGGAAGCCGTGTTTTGCTTTCGCTCGGGCGCCCATGACCGGCGTGCTCCGCGGGGAGCGCCTGGCCGACTCGGGTGACGACTACTGGCCCTCCCCAGGCCCGGGCTCGGCCTCGCGGGCGTCCTCGGGTCGGACATCGATGGCCTCGAGGGCGCCGCCGGCCCGGCTGACGAGCTGCTGGACCTTGAGCTCGGCCTCGGCGAGCAGCGTCGCGCAGCGCTCGTGGAGGGCGACGCCGCGCTCGTACAGCGCGATCGAGCGCTCCAGCGGCTGGCCACCGGCCTCGAGCTCGGCGACCGTCCGCTGCAGCTCGGCGAGCGCCTCATCGAAGGTCAGCTCCGCGGCCGGCCGATCGATCGTCTCGGCGGGTCGATCATTCATCGGCGCCATCATCCTCCATTCGCTCGGCGATCCGACCGAGGCGCGGCGCCACGCGGCGCCCGATCAGCACGCCGATCGCGGCCGCGATGGCCCCGATCGCGAGCACCAGGAGGACCTCGCCGAGCATCGCCTCAACGCCTCGAGTCGGGCTGGCCTGCGGTCGCCGGAAACTCGCCGCGGGCGACGCGGATGGCGAGGGTCGTGCCCGCGGGCGCCGCAACGGGATCACGGACGATCGCACCGTCGTCGACCCGCCTGACGATCGCGTAGCCACGCTCGAGCGTGGCGTTCGGGCCGAGCACCGCGAGGGCAGACACCGCCGACGCCAGGCCTGCACGGGCCCGCCCCAGCCGGCTCGCGACCAGGACCGGCAGAGCTGCCGCGAGCCGATCCTCTTGCTGGCGGACATCGGCAATCCGGCTTCGCGTCGCCCGCGTCGCGCGCTCGAGCAGGTCGCCGGCCCGCTCCCGGCCGGCAGCCAGCCTCGCGGCCGGATGCAACCGGTCCAGGGCCCGCCGCTCGGCATCCACCTCCCGCTTCGCGCCCGCGACCGCCCGCCCGGCAGCGGCGTGCATCCGCTCGGCGCCGCGCGCCAGCGATGCCGCGAGCTCCATCCGGTCCGGCACGACCAGCTCGGCCGCCGCGGAGGGCGTCGGTGCCCGGACGTCGGCGGCGAAGTCGGCCAGGGTCACGTCCACCTCGTGCCCAATGCCGGTGACGACGGGCAGCGAATGGGCCACGATCGCCCGGACGACCGCCTCGTCGTTGAACGACCACAGGTCCTCCAGCGATCCCCCACCCCGGGCGAGAATCGTGACGGCCGGCGCTTCCTCGGCGCGGCCGGCGCTGGTGACGAGATCGACGTGGCGCTCGATCCGCCGCAGCGCGGTGACGATGCTCTGGGCCGAGCCGTCGCCCTGGACCTTGCAGGCGACCAGCACGACGCGGACGAGCGGCCAACGCCGCGAGAGCACGTTGCAGACGTCTTTCCAGACCGCGCCGGTCGGCGATGTGACCACCGCCACCGTCGCCGGCCGGATCGGCAGCCCGCGCTTGCGGGCCGCGTCGAACAGGCCCTCGGCCGACAGGCGCGCCTTGACCTGCTCGAACCGGATCGCGAGGTCGCCGACGCCCGATGGCTGGATCGACTCGACGTACAGCTGCAGCGATCCCTGGGGCTCGTACAGATCGATCCGGCCGTGCACGACGACCCGCAGGCCGGTCTGGGCCTGGAACGCCGAGCGGACGCGTTCGTCGCGGAACCAGACGCACTGCAACTGGGCGCGGTCGTCCTTCAGCGCGAAATAGGCGTGTCCGGCGGTCGACACCGTCACTCGCCCGACTTCGCCTTCGACCCACAGGTCCCGCAGCCGCTCATCGGCTCTGACCAGCGAGGCGATGGCCCGGGTCGCTTCGCTGACGGCGAGGATCCGAAGCCCGAACGTTCCGGGCGCCACGGTTGGGCGCTGCGTCGGCGGGAGGTCCGGATTCACCGCCCCATCGTACGGGGCCGTTCGTAGACTGGGGACCATGGCGTCCGACAGCTACGACGACCTCGAGCGCCGGCTCGGGCCCGCCCTCGAGGCGAACCGGCCCGGCTCAGCGGTCGAGCACGTCCTCATCGCCCTGCCGTCGTACAGCGTCAGCGAATCATTGATCTCGCACTACGGCAATCGCATTCCTTCGCTCGAGCACCGCTACCTCACCGCGACGCTGATCCCGTCCCGGATCGTGACCTGCAGCCTGGTCTACATCTCGACCCTCCGCCCTGCCCCCGAGGTCATCGACTACTACCTTTCGGTGGTTCCGCCGGAGAATCGTGAGCGGCTGCGGGATCGGGTCAGCTACATCGAGGTCGACGACGGAACGCCGCATTCGGTCGCCTCGAAGCTGCTCGACCAGCCGCGGGTCATCGACGAGCTGCGAGCTGCGATCGGCGATCGACCGGCGCTGATCGAGCCATGGAACGTAACCGACAATGAAGTGGCGCTCGCGCTCGCCCTCAACGTGCCGATCAACGGCACGAGGCCGGAGCTGCGACCGATCGCCTTCAAGAGCGCGGGACGGCGGCTGCTGGTCGAGGCAGGCGTCCCGGTCCCACTCGGTCGGGAGGACGTCCGAAGCGTCGACGACGTCGTCGACGCGGTGATCGCGATTCGGGCCGAGCATCCGCGGGCGCCGGGCGTCGTGATCAAGCACGACGACAGCGGTGCGGGCGACGGCAACGTCGTCGTGGACCTCGACGGTCTCGACGACGCTGCCGATCCGCGAGCCTGGCTGCGGTCCCGGATCGAGGCACTGCCGGACTGGTACCTGGAGGACCTGGCAAAGGGCGGCGTCGTCGAGGAACGGATCGCCGGAACCCGCTTCACGAGCCCCAGCGCCCAGGTGGACATTCGGCCCTCGGGGGAGGTCGTCGTCCTCGCCACCCACGAGCAGGTCCTCGGAGGACCGGGCGGCCAGGTCTACCTGGGCTGCCGGTTCCCGGCCGACCCTGCCTACGCGCCGGCGCTTGCCCGACACGCGACTGCCGCCGGACAGGCCCTCGCTCGCCTGGGAGCGCTCGGCCGGTTCAGCGTTGATTTCGTCGCGGCCGCCGACGACGCGAGCGAGTGGCGGATCCACGGCCTCGAGATCAACCTCCGCAAGGGCGGCACCACGCATCCCTACGCGGCGCTCCGCAACCTTGTCCCGGGCCGCTACGCCACCGAGGAGGGGCGTTGGGTCGCGGCCGACGGTTCGAGCCGGGCCTACAGCGCGACCGACAACCTCATGGACCCCGCCTGGAAGGGGCTACCCGTCGCCGCGGTCATCGCCGCCGTCGCGGAGGCCGGGCTGCAGTTCGATGCCCGGACCGGCGTTGGGGTCGTGCTGCACATGCTGTCGGGTCTCGCCATCGATGGGCGGATGGGCGTGATCGCCATCGCCAGGACGCCGGAAGGCGCCGAGGCGCTGCAGACGAGTGCCGCGGCGGCCGTGAACCAGCTGGCCGCCGCCGCGCCCGCCTGAACGCGCAACGGCGCCACCCCGGATAGGTCGGCAGCATGGGCGTTTGTGGCGTGGGACGCGGCCGGTCCCGCCCGAAGCGCATGGCGCCGCCCGCATGGATCGGCGCCACCGGGCGTTTGTGGCGTGGGACGCGGCCGGTCCCGCCCGAAGCGCATGGCGCCGCCCGCATAATTCGGCGCCACGGGGCGTTTGTGGCGTGGGACGACACAAACGACGAACGAGTCCTCGGAAATCGCCTCCAAACCGCCGCTCCGGCGTCGTTTGACAGCGCACACGAGACAAATGGCGGCGGAACGGCCCTCTGAAGGTTGCCGGCGCTGCTTCCTTCGTCGCTTGGGTCGTGGGGCGCCACAAGGCTCTCCGCGGCGTGCCCGTCCGTCCGAGGAACTGCCTGATCCCGGAGGCGTCTCCGGCGCCTCTCCGCCGCGTGCCCGTCCGTCCGAGGAATTGCCTGATCCCGGAGGCGTCTCCGCCGCCGCCGCGCCCGCCGGACCGATCAGAGGCGGGTCTGGTACTCGCCGGTGCGGGTATCGACCCGGACTGTGTCGCCTTCGTTGACGAACAGCGGGACCTGCAGGACGAGGCCGCTTTCGAGCGTCGCGGCCTTCTTCGCGCCCTGGGCCGTGTCGCCAGCAAAGCCGGGCTCGGTGGCCGTGACCTTCAGGTCAACCGTGACGGGGAGCTCGACACCGATCGTCTCGCCCTGATAGGTCGTCCGATCGACGATCATGCCGTCCTTCAGGTACGGGATCGCGTCGCCCAGCTGCTCGCCGCGGAGCATGAACTGGTCGTAGGTGTCCGTGTCCATGAAGTGGAAGTCGTCGCCGTCGCGGTACAGGAACTGGACCGGTCGCCGTTCCATCTGGGCGCGCGGCCACTTCGCGCCGGCCTGGAAGGAGCGCTCGACCGTCTGGCCCCGCCGGATGTTCCGGAGGGTGATCCGAACCTGGGCCGAGCCGCGACCCATCTTGATGTGGTGGTAGTCGAGGATCTGCCAGAGGTCACCATCGAGCTCGATCGCGACGCCTTTTCGGAGCTCGCTGGTGCTGATCATGGGCGGCGATTGTAGGCGAGGTTTCGTGCGTCGCCGGCCCGGGGCAGACGAGCATCCTCGTCAGACCCCGACGACCACGGCCTCCCGCGGGAACTTCGTCACGCGGTCCATCCGGCCGGCATCGACGTCGATGACGACCAGGTCCTCGATGCGGACCCCGGTCTCGTCCTCGAGATAGATCCCCGGTTCGACCGAGAAGACCGTCCGGTCCGGCAGCGGCACGTCGGGACTCCGGCGGCCGAGGCCAGGCAGCTCGTGGGTGGCGATGCCGATCCCGTGCCCCAGCCCGTGGCCGTAGGCCGGCCAGCGGCCGTCCGCCTCGATGCCCTTCCGGGCGAGCGCGTCGAGCGAAGGGCCCGTCGGCATCGGCTCGCCGCGCTGGGCCGCCGGGATGGCCGCGATGAGCCGGTGGAACACGACGTCCTGGGCCGCGGCGACGACGCAGTAGACCCCAAGGTCGCGCTCCGCCGGCTCGCCGACGAACAGCGTCCGGGTCATGTCGCTGCGGTAGCCATCGACCTGCGCTCCGAAGTCGAACAGGAGGACGGCACCTTCCCGAACGGGACGCCGGCCCGGGGTGCCATGCGGGAGCGCCGCTTCCGCGCCGGCCAGACACGTCACCTCGAAGGCCAATCGCTCCGCGCCACCGGTGCGGATACGCCATTCGAGGTCGAGGGCCAGGTCGAGCTCGGTGACGCCCGGCCGAATCGACGGCAGGAGCGAGGCCAGGGCGCGATCCGAGACCGCGCAGGCCGCGGCCACGCGCTCCAGCTCGGAGGCTTCCTTGTGCTGGCGGTCCTCCTCGACCCAGCCCTCGATCGGGATGAGCTCGACGTCGGGCGCCGCGGCCTGCAGCCGCTCCCAGACCAGGTGCGGGATCGTCATCGCCTCGATCGCGACCCGTCGGACGCCGGCCGTCCGGGTCAGCTCGGGCCATCGATCGGTCAGCGCGTTGTAGCACTCGAACAGGCGCGCCTCGGGCGCGTCGCGCTTGACCGCGATCGTGTAGCGGCTGTCGGCCAGGACCCAGACATCCGCCTGGCTGAGCAGGAACTTGCCGGAGTCACCGGATCCGGCCACCTCCATCTCGTCGAAGGGCAGGCCGGTGAGATAGCGCATGTGCTCCCAGCGAATGCCGAAATAGCCATCGACGCCCGCCTCGGCCATCCGCTCCCGGAGGCGACCGACGCGATGTGGCCGCGCCGCCCGGTCCGCCTCGGCCCAGCGCTCGTGGTCGGCCGCCGTCGGCGGCGCCGCGAAATCGGCGGGGTGCGGCCAGTCGGCTGGATGGAGGACATTCACCGGTGCGGAGAGCCGGGGAGGGTCACAGGTAGCCGTACTTTTTGAGATTCGCGTTGTGCTCTACCAGGGTCTTCGCGAAGGCGTGGGTGTGCTCGTCCGGGATGGCCACGAAGTACAGGTAGCCCTCCGTCGTGTTCGGGTGCAGGGCCGCGTCGATCGACACGAGGGACGGCGTGCAGATCGGGCCGGGCGGAAGGCCGCCCACCTGGTACGACTGGTAGCCCTGCAGGGCCTCGGGCAAGGCGAGGTCGGACAGCTTCTCCGGTGGAACCGCCCAGAAGAAGTAGTCCGGCCAGGCGACGAAATCGAGCCCTTCGAGGGCGACCGTGTCGAGGGCGTAGATGATCGAGGGGTCCGCATTCAGCAGCGGCGGCACCCCGCTCACGCCGTCCAGCCGGTTCTGGTACACGCCGGCGATGAGGGCCCGCTCCTCGTCGACAACCGCCTCGCGCTCGACGAGCGAC
>DASQFM010000154.1:0-16435 GCA_035633135.1 Candidatus Eiseniibacteriota bacterium | reverse complement strand
TGGGCCGCGTTCGCGCTCCCGTTCGTGGGCAACATCGTCTCGATGCTCGGGATCGTGGCGCTCGCGGTGACCGGGGACGGTCGATTCCTCGGCGGGCTCAATCCCTGGGAGGTTTGGGTCGGGGGACTGTTTGCCCTGGTGGCTGGGTCAGGCCTGTTCGCGTTCGCGAGCTGGCGAACGGGGAGCCTGTCTCGGGCCGGCGCGGCTCTGCTCGCCCTCGGGGCCATCAGCCTGCTGGTCATCATCCCGGGGATGATGGGCCTCTACGCTCAGGAGCCCCTGGTGTCGATCGGGTTCTTCGTCACCCTCGGAGCTTTCGTCGGCGGCTGGGTGGTGACCGGGATCGGCGCCGTCCGATCCGACCGCATCTCGCTCTCCAGCCTGCCCGGCTGAGGGAGAACCGACAGCCAGGTCCTCGGGGCGCCAAGCCGGCTCGCCCGTCACGAGGCCGGGTCGTCTGCGTCTCGCCGCATGTCACCGCCGGTGTCGTTAGCAACCCTCGTCCTGCCCGCCGACCGCTTGGGCGCGTCGCTGGAGGTTTCGGACCTGCTCTTTGATCCCCGGACGTCACCACGCGTGACGTCCGACTGCGAATCGATGGCCGGATGGCCGATTCACCTGCTGTCGGCCGCCTCTTCCCCGCCGAAGGTCACCAGCGGTGGAATCCGGCGAGAGCAGGAGCGGGATAGCCAGATGAACCCCCGCTGGACACGCCGGCGGCAGCCGGGCGGCCGCTTCCAGTCGCTCCGCCGTCGTTTCGTGCGGCGAGTGCGCGACGCCACCAGCCTCGTGCATCCCGGCCCGCGCCGTACCCGACGCGCAACTCGCCGTCCGTTCGTAACGGCGATCCGCGAAGCCGCGAGCGTCCTTCTGCGCTCCAGAGCGCACACTCAGCCGGCTGACGGCGCGTTTTGCCGCGCCCGGAGGAGCTGTCGTGTCCGAGCGCCTGAAGATCGCCCTCGTTACGCCGCCAATGCTGCCGGTCCCGCCGCCGTCGTACGCGGGCACGGAGCGGATCGTGGCGACGCTCGCCGATGAGCTCCTCCGCCGAGGTCACGAGGTCACCCTCTTCGCACCTGGCGATTCGAGCTTTGACGGTGAGCTGGTCGCGTCGCCGGCCCGAAGCCTGTGGTCGACCGGTTATCACGGCGACGTCTCGTCGTTCATCAACGTCACGCTGGCGCGCGTCTGGGCGCAGGCCGATCGCTTCGACATCATCCATTCCCACGTCGAGACCCTGGGGTTTCTCTTCGCCCGTCATTCGCCGACGCCGGTGATCACGACCATGCACGGCCGGCTCGACGTTTCGGGGATCCCGGAGCTCCTCGAGGAGTTCAACGACGTTGCTCTCGTGGCCATCAGCGAAAGCCAGCGGCGCTGGTCGGCGGACGCCAACTGGATCGCGACGATCCACCACGGGCTGCCCCTGGAGCTGATGCCCTTCGAACCGGACCCCGGCGACTACCTGGCGTTCGTCGGTCGCATCACACCCGAGAAGGGCGTCGCGGAGTGCATCGAGCTCGCTCGGTCGGTGAACCTCCGGCTGCGGATCGCCGCGAAGGTCTACGACCCACACGAGAAGGCGCACTTCGCCGAGGTCGTCGAACCGGCGATCCGGGATGGGACCGTCGAGTTCCTCGGGGAGCTCGGGCAGCCCGAGCGTGACAAGGTCTACGCGGGCGCGCTCGCGACGCTCATGCTGGGCGCCTGGCCGGAGCCATTCGGCCTCGTCGCGATCGAGTCGATGGCGACCGGGACGCCGGTCATCGCCCGCCGGGCCGGGGCCCTCACCGAGACCATCGAGCACGGCGTGACGGGCTTCCTCGTCGATGACGCCACCGAGGGGCGCCTGGCGATTGAGCGAGCAAGGGGCCTCGATCGCAGCCGAGTCCGGGCTCTCGCGATCGAGCGCTTCTCCCCCGAACGCATGGCCGACGAGTACGAAGAGGCCTATGCGCTCGTGCTCGCCCGAACCCGGGAAGGCCAACCAACCGACTGAGCAAGGGAACGGCCCCGGCGATTGCCGGGGCCGGTCTGCTGCGCGAGCTGCTAACCGAGGATCAAGCCGGGCTACCGATATCTCCCCGCTGGCACCTCGCCACGCCGGAGGCGACGACCTCGATTCCGAAGAGGCCGAAGTTGACCGCCTGAACCCTGACGTATCCAGCGGGCCAGTCCGGAGCCTGCAGGTCAAAGGCCGAGTAGTACGTCACGGAAAGGTCGGCGGACCACTCGGCGATGAATGCCGCTGGCGCCGCCGCCTTGCCCGAGGCCGCCGACCAGAGCAGGAAGCCGCCATAGCTGAACTCGCTCTCAGCAAGCCGCACCAGCACGTCGGGCGACACCGACCAGAGGACGTCGTACAGGTCGTTGGCTGCGTCGTACCAGCAGTGCACCGTGACCGGAGCCGTCTTCGTGCCCTGATTGCCGAGATTCGGAGCCGCTAAGGCCGTCGCGGGCAGCATCGCGGCCACCAGCACAGCGCCCATGAGAATCAAGCCGAGCCGTCGCTCCGTCCTGCCGGCAGTCCCGGGGTCGCCCCGAGCGGTCCAGATGGGGTCTCGCTCGGCCTGAGTCCTTAGCCGGGACGGTCGGCCCGCGGGCCTGGGTGGAGCTGCTTCCTGGGGGCCTCCGGGCCGCGCACGGACTCGTCCGGGTACCTGCCCAAGCGCGTTTTCGTGACGATGGGCGCGAAGTTGTCGCCGGTCAGCGGGAACCCCGGGCCGCGGTAGACGAAGCGATCGAGCGGGCCGACCAGGTAGTCCATGAGCGCACAGCCGGTGATCCCCGGCACACGGCCGCAGTTGTCGTACTGCCAGACCGACCAGCCGGCGTCAGCCCAACCGGCCGCCGGGGTGGTCGGAGTGTCGGAATCCCAATCGGCGATCCAGAGCGTGTAGCCCGCCGCGGCGATCGCGGTCGTGTCCTCGAGACGGTTGATCCAGAACTTGGGCGAAACGTAGAGAACCGCGGCCAGGCCGGTGCGCTCTCGGACGCGGTTGAGCCAGGCCAGCGTCCAGTCGGTGAGGGCGGCGGGGTCGAGGTCGTTGGTCTCCTCGAGGTCGAGGACCGGCAGGAGGTCGCCGTCGTGGAGGTTGAACCAGGCCAGAAAATGATCGGCCTGGCGCACCGCGCTGCCGGGCTCGGCGTTCGGCTGGGCGAAGTGGTAGGCCCCGCTTCGCAGCCCCGCGTTGCGGGCGTTGCGGTGGTTGTAGGCGTAAAGCGGGTCGATGTACCGCTCGCCCTCGGTGACCTTGATGAAGGCGAACCGCTTGCCATCGCGGCGCACGCGGCCCCAGTTGATCTCGTTCTGGTGATGGCTGACGTCGATGCCTTCGATCGGCGCGGCGACCCCAAGGATGTCTTCGGCGGGCTCGGCCGCCCCGACCGGGGCAGCCGTGAACGCCGCCATCGACAGCAGGCCGACGAGGATCAGGGACGAGCGCGAAGGCACGAGGAAAGACACGCGACAACTCTTATGGGGGACGTGGCCGCTATTTTGGCCGCCCGGTCAACCGATGTCTGTAGTGCCGTTGTCGGTGGCCGGCAGCACGATCGCTCGAGCTCGGTCATGACTTCGACAACCGCGCTCCGGAATACTCCCACGGGGTATTGACAAGAGGCTTGTCAAGAGGCCCTTGGCGAGCTAGAATCCAGCTCTGATGGCTTGTCAAGACTTGACAGGCCTCTAGTCATGTCCGGCAGGTGTGGGGGCCGGGACGGGAACCGGCGCTGGGGTGCCGGACGTAGGTACGGGTGGAGCGCACCCGGCCGGGTGGAGCGCACCCGGAGGAAGCAGAGGTCGGTTGGCAGGCGGCATTGCAGCTGAGGTCAAGAGCCGGCTGAACATCGTCGACGTGATCGGCGAATCCGTTCAGCTGAAGAAGGCGGGCACCACCTACAAGGGCCTGTGCCCGTTCCACGGTGAGAAGACGCCGTCGTTCACCGTCACACCGGGCCGGGATTCCTGGAAGTGCTTCGGCTGCGGGCTCGGTGGCGACGTCTTCAGCTTCGTCATGCAGCGCGACAGCGTCCCGTTCCCCGAGGCGCTGCGGCTCCTGGCCAACAAGGCCGGCGTCGAGATCGACGAGCGGACCAAGCGCGAAGATGCCCATCGCGCGCGACTCCGCGAGGTGATGGAGTCGGCGATCTCCTTCTACCACCAGGTCCTGACCACCACGAAGCTCGGCGCGCCGGCGCTCGACTACCTCCGCGACCGCGGCTTCACCGACCAGACCATCGAAGCATTCCAGCTCGGTTGGGCTCCGGAGGGCTGGGACACGCTCAGCCGCAAGCTCGTCGAGAAACGCCAGTTCAAGGCCGAGGAGCTGGTCGAGGTGGGCCTGGCGTCGCCGGGCCGCTCGCAGTCCCGCGGCGTTGGCGTCATCGACAAGTTCCGGGGCCGGGTGATCTTCCCGATCCGCGACCAGAACGGCTCGCCGGTCGGCTTCGGTGGCCGGATCCTGGGCGCCGAGGGCGCGACGGTCGGGCCCGACGGCCGAACCCGCGACCTCGGTCCGAAATACCTCAACACCGCCGCGACGCCGCTCTTCGACAAGAGCCGGACGCTGTACCTCATCGACAAGGCCAAGGGCTCGATGCGCAAGTCGAGCCAGGCTGTGATCGTCGAGGGCTACACGGACGCGCTGATGGCCCATCAGGCCGGCTTCGACAACGTGGTGGCCTCGCTCGGCACGGCGCTCACGCCGGGGCAGGTCGCACTGGTCACGCGCTACGCCAAGCGGATCGCCCTGGCCTACGACGTCGATGCCGCAGGCCAGAAGGCCGGCACGTTCGGCGTGCAGGCGCTGCAGGGCCTGATCGGCCAGCTCGCGGCGACCGAGAGTGGCATCGAGCTCGACGAGGTCCGCGTCGTCCGGCTGCCCGACGGCAAGGACCCCGACGAGGTCCTTCGCGCCACGCCCGACCTGTGGCGCGAGGAGGTCCGGACGGCCCAGCCGATCGTCGAATACCTGGTCGACGTCCACGCCCGGACCTACGACCTCAAGACGCCCGGCGGCAAGGCCCGCTTCGTCGATGCCCTCATGCCGACGATCCGCGCCGTGCCGAACCCGGTGATGCGGGACGCCTATCTGCAGCAGGTGCGGCAGGTCTCGGGTGTCGAGGAGCGAATCCTGCTCGAGGTGCTGCGTGGCGCCCGTGCCGGAGGCGCCAGCGGCCTGGCGCGCCAGGGGATCCCGGCCCGCGTCGGAGGTGGCGACGTTGCCGGCGGGCCTCCCTTCCCCGGCGCGTATTCATCAAATGGAATATCGGTCGACGGCGGACGAGCCGATCGCGCAGTCGGCGCGGGCGCCGGCTACGGCGGTGAAGGCCGGATCTCCGCCGAGGCAGTCATCGCGGCGGCCGACTCGCTGCCGATCGCCGACATCCTCAGAGGCGTCCTGCCCCAGGAGGCCGAGCTCCTCAGGCTCCTCCTCCTCGTGCCCGAGTACCAGCTGAAGATCGTCGACGCGATCGGGCCGGACCAGCTCCCGAGCACCGTTGCCCGCGAGCTCTTCCGGGCGGTGGTCCTCGCCCGCGAGCCGAACGAGCAGGGCGTCCACCCGCCGTTCAGCCTGACGGCCCTCATCCAGGCGCTCGATCCCGAGACCGCCGCGCTCGCCCAGGCGCTGCTGTCGAAGCGGGACCCGGACCCGCGGGGCCTGGACGAAGCCGACCTCACCTACGAGGTCGAACGCCTGACGATCGATCTCGAAGAGCGCGCGCTCGACGAGCGCTCCGAATTCATCCAATCGGCTCTGGCCGAAGCCGAGCAGACGGGCGATCGCGACGCGGGCAACCGCGAGACGGTCGACCGCCTCATGCGCGAAAGCCAGGCCATCAACGACCAGCGTCTGTCACTCCATCGTCGCCGGGACCAGACCCGGCTCCTCACACCAGCCCGGAGGTAACCCGCACCATGCCCGACCCGCTCGACCAGCGGCTCGTCGAAGCCGTCCTCACCCGCCCCCGGCGCGGCCGCGCCGATCTCGAAGAGGCGAAGCTCGCCGGCCTTCGGCCGTCCCGTGCCGCCGTGGCCGAGGTCGAGGAGGACGAGGAGGAGGCCGAGGACGAGCCCGATCTCGACGTGACCGCCGATGCCGCCGATGACGACGGCGACGTGGCCGTCGAGGTGGTTGCCGACGAGGTCGACAAGGTCGGTGCCCGCCTGCCTGTCGACGCGCCGGCGAAGCTCAACCCGGCCGAGCTCGAGGAGCCCACGCCGGAGGAGCTCGAGGCCCTCTCGGCCGACATGATCGGCATCGACGACCCCGTCCGGATGTACCTCAAGGAGATCGGCAAGGTCGCCCTGCTGACCGCCGAGGAAGAGGTCGTCCTGGCGAAGGCCATCGACATGGGCGAGCAGACCGTGGACGAGCCGTGGAAGGCGATCTACTCGCTCCACGAGTGGACGACCCACAACACCGAGACCAAGACCCGAACCGCCAAGCCGCAGCATCGACTGCCCTTGGGCGAGGAAGCGCACCGGATGGTCCGCGACGCCGTCTCCGCTCCCGAGGCGGCCGACTTGCTGGTCGCGCCGCCCGACTTCCACTTGGTCAAGGCCGGGCGGGACGTGCAGTCGGACGGCACGAAGAAGCTGCTGCAGGAGGCCCGCAAGCTCCTCCACGCCTATGGCGATGCGCGCGTGGCTGACACGGCCGCGGAGGACAAGACTCGCAAAAGCCGGGCCAAGGCGCGGCCGGTCGTGGAGCGCCAGACGCCACATGCGTTCCTGGCGCTGCTGGACTGGGCCTACTTCGCGGTCCACAACGGGGACCTCGACTCGCGCGACAACCCCGGGCTGCGGGCGATCTACGACTGGACGCGCGACGACGCCTCATTCCTGGCGCTGGATCGCTGGATCGCTTCTGGCCATGACGCCGAGCTGCTCAAGATGATGGGTCACGACCCGGAGGTGCCCCTCAACACCAAGCTCGCGCACCGCAAGGGCGAGCTGGTCCGGATCGGGCGTGACGCCCGCGAGCAGCTGACCTCGGCCAACCTCCGCTTGGTCGTGTCGATCGCCAAGAAGTACATCGGCCGCGGGATGTCGTTCCTGGACCTCATCCAGGAGGGCAACATCGGGCTCATTCGCGCGGTCGAGAAGTTCGACTATGAGAAGGGCTTCAAGTTCTCCACGTACGCCACGTGGTGGATCCGGCAGGCGATCACCCGCGCCATCGCCGACCAGGCGCGGACCATCCGCATCCCGGTCCACATGGTGGAGACGATCAACCGCCTGATCCGGGTCTCGCGCCAGCTCCTCCAGGAGCTGGGCCGGGAGCCGACGGTCGAGGAGATCGCCGAGGCGATGTCCAAGGGCCAGGAGGTCCAGGTCACCCCGGAGAAGGTCCGCGAGATCATCAAGGTCTCGCAGGAGCCCGTCTCACTCGAGACGCCTATCGGCGAGGAGGAGGACTCCCACCTCGGCGACTTCATCGAGGACCGGGGCGCGCTGGCGCCCGCCGAGGCGGCCTCGCACCAGCTCCTCAAGGAGCAGGTGGAGAGCGTGCTGGACTCGCTCACCGGGCGGGAGCGGCGCGTCCTGCAGCTCCGGTTCGGCCTCGAGGACGGGCGTGCCCGGACCCTCGAGGAAGTCGGCAAGGAGTTCAACGTGACCCGCGAGCGCATCCGCCAGATCGAGGCGAAGGCACTTCGCAAGCTCCGCCACCCGTCTCGCAGCCGCAAGCTCAAGGACTACCTGGAGTAAACGCTCGCAGGTCCACACCCGAGTCATGAAGAGGCCCTCGCCGATGGCGGGGGCCTCTTTGGGTATGGAGCGGGCTCGGGCCCGCCGCGATGCCAGGTTTCTCGCTTCGGGGCTGGCCCGGCTCGGGCGCGCGCATCACGCGTGAGCTCGCCCCGCCGCTCCTGCCCGGCGCGAGCTCCTGCCCGGCGCGAGCTCACTCGTTGGTCGGATTCGGTCAATTCTCGACATCCGAAGCAGGTCGGTGACTAAGTCCTGCATCCAATGCACCCAAGCGACGGGCCCGTTCCGTAGGTCGGGCGCATCCTGCATCCAACGCAGGACCGCGGCGCATTTGTCGGCCCCAGCGTCCTAATCCGTCATTCGATGACGGTTCTTGATGAATTTGGCGCTTCCTGACCGGCAACTCGCCACATAGGTGCATCTGATGCAGGCCCATCGGCCGACCCCGAGCTCCGAGCGCCGGATGAGCCCGTTTCGTGCTTATTGGGCGAGATCCTCAGTGGCGCTTGGGGATAGGCAGGAAGACGATCGCGCTACCGCCTGGATTGGCTGCCGCCGCAAGGAGCTCCAGGGCTCGGCGGCCAGGGACCGGGAAGCGACTCGCGACCCACGCCTCATTCCCGCGCACCAGCTCGTGATTGTGGCGGGTGTCGGCCAGCAGCAAGACGACCTGGTCGACGCTGCCATCACGCTGTTTCAGCGCGAGTCGGCGATCGAGCGCCTGCAGGTCGGGCGGTCTGGTCTCCGCTTCCACCCCCACGTCCCAACCGCTGCCGCCGACAATCGCATCCCACGCACGCAGGTCGCCAACGATCGGCAGCGGCACCTCGGTGCGCCAACGCAGTGACGGGTGGAGTCGTGCACGCAGCGCGTCGAGCAGTCCCAGATGGGCAGCGTCTCGGACTGGCTGGCCCCTTGGGTATGCGCGAGCGGACAGCTCGAGCCCGACCGCCGCGAGCAGCCGCGACGCCTGTTCGATCGTGAGCGACGGCGAGCGCCCTCGGGCGATTCGGCCGACCTGCGAATCCGACAGGCCGACGGCCCGACCCACCTCGGCGTATGAGAGGCCGTGGTTCAGTCGCGCGCGCTCGAACTCGCGGGCCAGGTCCGCGACAGCCAGTCGACCGCGCGCTGTTCCGATATCGACCGCCCGTTGTCGTGCTGGCACGGACCCAGTGTTGCGAATGGCGCTTGCCGGTCGCTTATCATGTGCGACACGACCGTCGCTCGTTCCCGTGTCGCGCGCCTGGAGCCCAAACAAGCGGCCGGCCGGCTCGCGCGACGAGTCCGGCCGGCCACATCGGCTACGGAGATCCTGAGTCTTGGCCGCCCCGGCCTTCGGGCTCGGAGCGGGTTGGGGTGCTACATGGCGGCGCCTTCCTGGCTGACGCCCACGATATGACCCTCGGGGTCCGCGAACATCGCGAGGTAGGTGTCCGGGGCCGGGCTGAACTTCGGCATCACGACGCTGCCGCCGAGCGACTCGGTCTTCGCCAGGGTCGCGTCCAGGTCGGGGACGCTGACGTAGAAGGTGACCCAGCCGGCGCCGCCATCCGGTGCGGGACCGGTGCCGAGCACGATCCCGGAGTCCGCCGAATCGGTCATCGCGTAGCCGCCGGGCAGGTCGGTGTTCTGCTTCCAGCCGAAGAGCTCGCCCCAGAACTTGTGGAGTGCCGGGCCGTCCTTGCCCACGACTTCGGCATGCACGATCTTGTTTGCCACGACGTGGTCCTCCCTTGAAGCGGAGCCGCTTGGCCCCAGTCACGCAATCAACGATCAGGATCGACCGGAATCGACATCGCTGGTCAACTTGACCGGTTCACAACGTCCCCCGCCGTTTGACGGCGCCTCGCGGCGTGGGCGCGACCTCGCGGAATCGCGATCCGGGACGCGGGGCCTCCGAGCCGGTCGGCTGGTCGGGCCACAGGAGCCCGATCAGCCCTCCATCCGGAGCTCTTCGAGGTCGAGCTCGCGCTCGATCTCGCGGAGCGTCGCGTCGTTGATCTCGCGTCGATCGCGCAGCTCGGTCACGGCCGTTCGCTGGGCACCGATGACGTCGCGCTGGATCTCCTCGTGCTCGACCCGCTCCTGATGCCGCTCGGCGGTCTCGTCCGGGTCTTCGGTGGCCAGATGGTCACTGCGGTCACGGAGCCCCGATTCGAGGCGATCCAGGAGTGGCAGGTGGCCCGGCCACCGAGGTCGCAGTCGCGCAACCTCATCGAGCCCGGCTGCGTAGGCGACCGAGTGGGCGTTCGTCGGCTCGTCGGTACTGCCCTCGGCGTCCGGCTCGACCCCGTTCCAGGCCGCCCGGCGAAGCACGTACGACAGCGTCAACCCTTGGCCAACGAGCGTGGCGAGGATGACCGCGAACGTCAGGAAGAGGATGAGGTGCCGGGCCGGGAAATCGACGGGCAGGGCGAGCGCGGCTGCGAGCGAGACCGCGCCGCGCAGGCCGGCCCAGCTCACCAGGAAGGTGAGCCACCGGGCGAGACGCCGATCGTTCGGAAGGAGGGTCTGCCGTGGCGACCCCGGCAGCAGGCTGAAGACGAAAACCCACACGATCCGGGCCCCCACGACGACCCCGATCACCAGCGCCGCCAGCCCGACCAGCTCGGCGGTGGTGTACCCGCCCAGGCCGGCGACGATTTCCGGCAGCTGCAGCCCGATCAGGATGAAGGCGAATCCGTTGAGGACGAAGCCGAGCATCTTCCACGTGCTCAGCCACAGGATCCGGCTGCTCGGCGAGAGGATCGTGCCCAACCGGCGCCCGACGATGAGCCCGGCGACCACCGCCCCGAGCACGCCCGAGAAGCCGAGCTCCTCGGCGGGCAGGTAGGCGGCATATGGGATGAGCAGCGAGACGGCGACCTCGACCGTCGGGTTGTCGAGACGTCGCACCACCTCGCTGGAGCCACGGCCGACGAGCCAGCCGACCACCGATCCGCCCACGATCGCGGCGACGTACCCGCCGGCAGCGTCGGCGAGCACGAACGTGCCGCTCATCGCGGCGATGACCGCGAAGCGATAGGTCACGAGCGCGGTCGCATCGTTGAAGAGGCTCTCGCCTTCGATCAGCGTCCGCACCACGCGAGGCGCGCCGATACGCCGGAACACGCTGGTGGCCGCGAGGGCGTCAGTGGGGGCGACGATCGCCCCGAGCGTCAGGGCAGCGGCCCAGTCCAGGCTTGGGATCACGGCGTGGGTGGTCGCCGCGACCAGCACCGCGGTGAACAGGACGAGCCCGATCGAGAGCCGGATGATCGGCCCACGGTAGGTCCTGAGCTCCCGCAGCGGGATCTCGAACGCGGCGCTGAACAGGAGCGGTGGCAGGAACACGAGCAGAACCACGTCCGGCTCGAGCGCCAGGTTCGGGGCCTCCGGGACGAGCGCGACGAGCAGCCCACCCACGACGAGCAGCGTCGGGTAGGGCACGCCGACCCTGCGCGCGACCTCGTAGAGGATCGCGACGATCGCGAGGATGCCGAGCGTCGTGCTCAGCTCCGCCATCGCACCCTGCCTCCCGGCTGAACGGCCTGAGCGCGAACGGCGGGTCCCGCTGCCTCGGTGCGACCGATTGACTAGGGCTTGGCGCCCTTGACCTTCGCGCCCTTGACCTTCGCGCCCTTGGCCGAGCTCCTTGCTGTCCCGACCTTCGCGCCTGGTGTGCCCGTCACCTTAGCCGCGAACCGACCCGTCGCGGTGCGCGGCCTGGCGGACGCCGACGTGGTGCGCGCCGCCGCCGCAGGCTTTGCCGCGGCCGCCGAGGTCGTGGGCGTGGCTGGTGGAGCCTTTCGCGCAGCCGTCCGCGATGGCGGCGCTGGCGTCGAGGAGCCCGTCTGCGAGGCGACCTTCGGCGAGGCTGTTGTTGCCGCAGGCACGACACCGGGCGCGCTCGCAGCCGCCGAGCTTGCGGCGGGTGCCTTGGCCACCGCGGTCGGCGAGTGCCTTGCGCCGCCGGTCGTCTCTAGGGCGGCGAGGGCGCTCGTCGCCTCGCCGAGCTGGCGGCGCCGCTTTTCGACCGCGGCCCGGGCCTTGGCGATCGCCTTGTCTCGCTTCGTATCATCGTCCGCGCGCCGCATCGATCCCGCGGCCGTCTTTCGCTTGCCTCGTTTCGCCATGGACATGACCTCCTGGCGTGTGCCCCGCGGTTTGATCGGCATGCATCATGCACGCCGATCGTTAATGTCAAGGGGCGTTCTCGAAGGCTCCGCCAGGTTCGCCCGCTCCGTCAAACCGCCTCGGCGCTCAAGTCCTCGGGCGGCCGCCAGCCGCTCGCGAGGTCGGGCAGCCGTGAACGCCACGCCTCGCCCGCCGCGGACGCGACGACGAGCAAGCCCTCCCGAACGCTGGCGTCGACGACATCGACATGGTCGGTGCCCGATTGGGCGAGGATCGCCTCGAGGATCGCTGCGCCGGCAGGCAGGAGTGGCGTCCTGATCGGGTTCACGCGGTGCCGCTCGGCCACGACCTGGGCCGGCTCCTCGGCCAGCACCCGCAGGATCTCGGCAAGGCGCTCCCCGGTCAGCGACCGGTCGGCAGCAGCGACCGGCAGGATTCGAAGCAGGTTCGTCGAGGTCCCGCCGACGGCGACGAAGCGATCGGTCCGCGGCAGGTGGGCACGCCGGACGGCAACGGCGGCGGCGGCGCGCAGGTTCGCGATGTCGGCCGCGGTCGGCGGGTCACGGGGGTTGAGCCGCTCCGGAAGGCTCGCCGAGCCGGCGTGGATGGCGACGGCGCGCGGCGCCCGACCTGGCTCGAGGATCGCGACCTCCGTCGACCCGCCGCCGATGTCGCACACGCTCAGCGAGCGATCGACCCGCCGCCCTTCGGTCACCCCGAGCAAGGTGAGCATCGCCTCCTCCTCGACGCTCAGGATCGCCAGCTCGAGACCCGTCACCCGCGTCACCTCCGCTACCGCGGTCGAGGCGTCTCGCGCCCGCCGGAATGGATCGGTCCCCACGACCAGCACCTGCTTCGCGCCCAGCCGTTGCGCGGCGTCGACATAGCGGACCACCGTCGCCACGAGCTCGCTGATCTTGGCGGCGCCCAGGCGACCGCCGCGGGCGGCCACGCCGAGACCGAGGAAGGTCGATTCGTCCATGAGCGGGCGCAGGCGCCCCTCCTGGGCGAGCGCCACCAGCGCGTGGACCGAGTTGGCACCACAGTCGATCGCCGCTCGAACGATCGGCTCGGCCGAGGGCCCCGCGAGCCGCTCGCCGGCGAGCTTCTCGCCGGTCGTCCGCTCGCTCGTCATCGGCTTGCGCCACTCGATGGGCCCGCCGCTTCGCCCGCCGATGGGCCCGTCGATCCCGAGAACAGGACGGCTTCCCGGCCCGAGGCGACGGAGCGCCGGCGGACCTCGATGGCACCGGCCTCGATGACGATCTCCAGGTAGCTCGCGTCGCGGCGCCCGTCGTTCACCAGCGCGCCCGCGCTGGCGACGACCAGTGGCCGCGCGCCGGCCGTGACCTGCCACGCGTTGGCGCGGTGGATGTGCCCGTGGAGGATCAGGTCGATGCCGATGTCCGCGCCGAGGGCGATGACGTCGCCGGCTCGCGCAACGAGGTCGCCGGCCCGCAGCTTCCGCCCCGGCACCGGCAGGACGCCGTGGTGGAGGGCCAGGACGCGAATGCCGGCGTTCGACGCGCGCAGTCGCTTCGCCGCCTTCTCGAGGCTCTCGGCCGACAGCTTCGGGGTCGTCGTGACGCCGACGATGCTCGTTCCGTTGATGACCAGCGAGGGCTCGAGCGGCCCGAACCGCTCGGCGAAGGTGGTCGCCGGGTCCCGTCCGGCGTCGCCGGATTCATCCTCGAACCCGAGGGCCAGGGCCGGCTCGAGCGCCAGGAAGAAGTCGAGGTCGGAGTCGGCCGGCAGGGGCTGGGCATCGCCGGGTGGCCCGGTCGCGGGCTCGAGATCACGGTTGCCCGCGATCACCAGTCGGGGCAGGGGATCAAGGGCTTCCAGGGCCCGGGCGACGTCGTCCAGCTCGCTCGGCCGGCCCGACGCCGACAGGTCGCCGGTGATGACGACCACGTCAGGCAGACCCCTGGCGGCGAGCCCGATCATCCGGTTCAGGGCGAGACGAACCTCGCGACTGCCGTCGTAGTGGAAGTCGGACAGGTGGGCGATTCGCACCCCGTCGCTGGTCATCGGGGTAGCGCGCCAGTCGGCCGCACCGCTGGCCCCGCGCCCGCGCCGATTCCCACCGTTCCCCGCTCGCGTCCCGCCGGGCCCGGGTCGAGCAGGGGCACGAGACTGCGCTGGATGTCGCGCTCGACGTCGCCTTTGGGACGGGCGGCCCCGATTCGAACGAAGTCGAGCCGCCGGGCGTCCTCGGTGAGCACCTTCGACACGGCTGCCTGGAAGGCGATGTAGTCGTCCATGCCATCAGTGCCGGCGAGCGACTTGCTGCGAGCTGCGGCAAGCGCAGGCCCGATCTCGAGCAGGACGATCGCAGTCGGAGGTGGCGCGAATCCGAACACGCCCGCGGCCCACGCGGGATCGATGCCGCCCGCGGCGGCACGAGCGATCGGGGTGAACGTGTACCGATCGGCGATCACGACGAGCCCGGCCTGGAGGGCCGGCCCGATGATCTGCTCGAGCCGCTCGGCGAGGTCCGCCGCGTACAGCAGCAGCAGCGTCCGCGAGTCCGATCCGCGCTCGGCCTTCGCTCGGCGCAGCAGGTCGCCGGCAATGAGCGAGCCGCCGAAGGAGGTGCGAACGACGCCCCGGCCGCGGTAGCGCAGCTGCTTCTCGAGCAGGGCCGCATGGGTGGACCGACCGGCGTGATCGATTCCCTCGAGGACGATGAGCAGGCCGGGCGCGTCGAAAGCCCGAGCGGCGGGCCCGTCGCTAGCCGGCGGTACGGCCCCGTCGCGGGCGCTGCTGGCTTGCCCGGTTCGCACCGCGAGAATCGGGCGGACCGCTTCCCGCACTCGTTCGAACGCGACCGACGGTCGATCTTCGTCGACCACGACGACCGGAACGGGCCACGGGACCGCCGACCCGTTCGCCGCCGACGCGTCCCCCGCTGCTGCCGCGAGCTCGTCGAGATGGGCTGTCGCGCGTCCCAGGAACTCGCGGAACGACGATGCGGCGGCCGCGAGCGCCCCGCCGGGCGGCGCCTGCTGCATCGTCAGTTCGAGGGCCCGTTCGGCCGACTGTCGGACGTAGATCACGAGATCGGGCCTTGGCGCTTCGGCGTAGAGCCGGCCGACCCAGGCCGGATCCGCGCCACGTGCCGCCTGCCGCGCGACCTCGGTCCAAGCGTAGTGGTCCACGAGCACGACGTCGCGCTTGTCGAGGGCCTGTCGGATCGCGCCGAGCACGGCGGTCTGGGCCTCGGCAGCGGTCAGGAGCGCAGCGACCGTCGGGCTGAGCGAGGTTCGGGTCCGGCGCGAAGCGGCCGCGCGGCGCACTGTCCTGGACGGGAGCCACGAGACGGTCCGGACGCTGAGGCCCTTCCGCTCGAGCCAGCGGCCAAGGAGGTCCAGCAGCGCATCGGTGCCTGCACGGTCGAGGCCTTCGGCGGCGATCAACAAGGGGCGCCGCCTGGTCAACGTCGGGCCTTCCGCATGCAGTGCGATGATAGGCGGCCGAGCCGCGGGATCGACCGCGGCGCAGCGGGACGTGCCCGTTAACGTGGCAGACGTATTCTGCGGCGCTTGACGAGCGGGCGAGAGTCCGACAACGCGTGGAGAGCTTTGGCCGCGTGATCAGCACCCCGAACACCGCGGATCCGAATCCAGCCGGCCCGGGCGACGACGGCGCGCCCTTCGCGCAGGCGCCCTCGGGAGGGTCCTCCGCCCAGGGCGCCGTCGCCGAGGCGCCCACCGCCCAGGTGGCGGTCGCCGAGCACACCTCCGACGGGCCGAGCGGAACTGCGCTCCTCGCGACCGAGGTCCTCGCGAGCGAAGCCCGCTACTTCAACCGCGAGCTCTCCTGGTTGGCCTGGAACCAGCGGGTGCTGTTCGAGGCCAGCGACGAGCGGAACCCGCTGCTCGACCGGGTCCGGTTCCTGTCGATCTTCGCCCGCAATCTCGATGAGTTCTTCGAGATCCGCGTTGCCGGACTCCTGCAGCAGCGCCAGATGGCCGGCGGGAGTCTGTCCTCCGACGGCCTCACGGCCGCGGAGCAGCTGACGGCTATTCGCCAGCGGGTGCTCAAGCTGGTCGACGAGCAGGCGCGGCTCTACCACGAGCTCGGCACGGAGCTCGCCCTGCAGGGCATCCGGATCGCCGACTACGACGAGATCCCGGCGTTCCACGACGCGCTCCGGTCGCGGTTCCTCGAGGAGATCTTCCCGGTCCTCACCCCGCTGGCGGTCGATCCCGGCCACCCGTTCCCGTACATCAGCACGCTGACCCTGTCGCTGGCCATCGAGCTCCGCGATCCGCTGAGCGGCGAGCAGCACTTCGCCCGGGTCAAGGTTCCCGCGGTGCTGCCGCGCTTCCTCGGGGTCGAGGCCTCCACGTACGTGCCCGTCGAGCAGGTGATCGCCGCGAACCTCGACCTGCTCTTCTCGGGGATGGAGGTCCTTGGAGCGAACCTGTTCCGCGTCACCCGGAACGCCGACCTGGCGATCGAGGAGGACGAAGCGGACGATCTGCTGGAGGCGATCGAGGAGGAGCTCCGGCGACGCCGCTTCGGCGCCGCAGTCCGCCTCGAGGTGGAGCCGTCGATGCCGGACGCCACGCGGCAGATCCTGCTGCGAGGAATCCG